>JBDNBB010000099.1:0-2938 GCA_039768135.1 Polaribacter sp. | reverse complement strand
CTAAAGTAATCAAGGTGAATCATTTTTTGATATACTGTTTTATAGTTTTCTTCAAGATTATTTAATCTCTACATAAAAAAATAGACATTTATATTTTAAGAATAAATATGTTAATCTATCCAATTTTTAAACTCTTTTACACGCTCTCTACTGACAATTATATCTTGCTCATTATAAGAGTATAAAATTAATTTTAAACGTGAATTTGAATAGGTCACAATGTCTTTTATTGCGTTTATATGAATAATAAAGGTTCGGTTTACCCTAAAAAATTGTTCAGGATCTAATTGCTCTTGCCAGTTTTCTAAGGAATTGTCTAACAAGTAGTTTCGGTTTTCTATAGTGTGAATATAGGTCGATTTATTTTCGCTATAAAAGCACTCAACTTCTTGTATATGAATAATTTTTATGTGTTGCCCAATTTTAATTGAAAGCCTTTTCTTAAATTTTCGATCTACAGGATTTACTAATAGTTTTCGAATATCATCTAGATTTACTTTTACATCAGTTTGTATTGGCTGTTGTTTTTTAAACTGTTCTACTGCTGTAGCTAATTCTTCGTCATCTATCGGTTTTAAAAGATAATCGATGCTATTTAATTTAAACGCTTTTAACGCATACTCATCATAAGCTGTTGTGAATATTATAGCAGATTTTATTTCAATTTCTTCAAAAATTTCAAAAGACAAACCATCTGATAATTGAATATCTAAAAATATTAAATCTGGATGTTTATTGTTCTGAAGCCAGTTTAAAGATTCTTCTACAGAATGCAACATTTGTTGGACTTCTATATTTAGTTCTGCAAGCATTCTGTTTAGTCTCCTTGCTGCAGGTTTTTCATCTTCTATAATTAATACGTTCATTCTTGTAAAGCTAAAATCTTCTTTTTTCTTCTTCTTTTTCTAAATAGGCTTGTATTTTTCTTTCTTCCCAGTCTTGTCCAAAACCTAAAAACTTAAAACCAAAAACTCCCATCCAGTGAAAGAAAAGACCAATTCCCCAGAAAATCCAAGTTGAATATACACCAAAATTAGATAAAGCATTTTTTATTGAATAGTTATTTTGCATTAAACCAAAGATAATTATTCCGCTTAAAAATATATTTATATACACATAAACAATACCATGAATGTAAAAACCTTTAATAGCTTTAACTCGTTTTTTTGCTCTTGTATAATTCTGCTCTTGAATAAATTTATTGTCCATAGATATTATTTTTTATTTATAAATTCTTTAATTTTTTTTTCTTCCCAGTTTTTTCCAAAACCTAACTTATCAAATCCAAATACTCCAAACCAATGAATAATTAAACCTCCAAACCAAACTATTATTGCAAACCAAAACCAATGAAATTGTGGGACTGTTTGTAAATTGATAAATACTAAAAAAGGCGGAATAATAAATGTAGCCAGTACATGTGTGTAGAAACCTTTAATCTCCTTTACTCTTTTTGCTGCCTTTAGTCTAAGTTGGTGGTTGTTAGATTCGATATTCATGTTAAAAGTTATTATTTTGTTCGTCTAAATATTGCTGTACTTTTCTTTGCTCCCATTCTTTATTGAACAACAAGCTAATACCAAATGTATTTAATACTTGAAAGGCAATCCCAATTCCCCAATAAAACCAAATTTTGTAATTATGATAATTATAAAACGCTTGGCTAAATGCGTCTCCATCATTCATGTCGCCAAAAATAAATAGTGCAGATAAAAATGTATTTACAAAAAGATAAATCGCTAAATGCTTATAGAATTTGCTTATTTTTTCTATACGTTTTCTAGCCAAAATATACTTCTGTTCTCGTGTGTATTCTCTTTCCATTATCTTACCCTTTTTTGTTGGTTTTCTTTATCCATCATTTCTTTAATCTTTCTTTCTTCCCAATTTCTTCCCAAGAAAATGTTATAGTTATTTACTTCTAAAAAGTGGAAAAACAAACCTATTCCCCATCCAAAAGCTGGAAACCAAAACCAATAAAAACCTGGTGAGAATCTTAAATTGATAAATATTAAAAATGGTATTACTAAACAGTATGAAGCTAAATTTTGATAAAATTCTTTTAATTTTTCTACTCTTTCGACTGCTTTTACGTATTTGCTGTTTTCTAAATCTTCTGTAAACATAATTTCATTCATTTTATATAAGAGAGGTAAACTCACCTTAAAAGTTTTATTGTTATTTTCTATTCTTACCCCTTGTTCAGTTAATAAACCATACCTATCTGCAATATTCTGTAAGCCTACTTTAGTGCTTTTACCTATTGCCTCTTTTGGGTTAATGTTATTTTCTATACTTAAAAAACTACCTTCTTGATATATAGAAATTGTTAAGGGTTTTAAAGAGGATACCACATTGTGTTTTACTGCATTTTCTAATAATAATTGTAGTGACAATGGTACAATTTTTAGTTCTTTATCTGTAATCGCTTCTGGAACGTTAAAACTCACTGCTTCTTCAAATCGCATCTCTAACAACTGCATATACGTTTTTGCAAAGGTCAATTCTTCAGAAATTGGCACTAAATCTTTGTTTCTTTGCTCTAAAACATACCGATAAACTTTAGATAGTTTTGTGGTAAATTTCTCCGCTTTTGGTGGGTTTTCACCAATTAAACTGGTTAACACATTTAAACTATTAAATAAAAAATGTGGATCTAATTGATTTTTTAATGACTCAAACTTTGCAGTCTCTGTCTTGGCTACAATTTGTTGCTTGGTACTTTCTTGATTTACGGATTTTTTCCATGCCATCATAAAACCTCTTGCATGTAAAAATGCTGAGACACCAAAAGAGAGAATGGTATAAAAAACATGCATCCACACGTAATTTCCAGTAAAGAAATAGTCAGGATTATTTTTATTGATGATTATAAAATTCAAATAGTTTATAAATAGAACTGCTGGAATTGTATATAATATTGTAGAAATAATACCTG
>JBDNBB010000098.1:0-12060 GCA_039768135.1 Polaribacter sp. | reverse complement strand
CAAATACTAAAAAAAAATTATTTTGTTAAAAAAATATATAATTTATATAAAATATAATTTGTCATTAACTTTAAAATTCTGGTATTTTTTTTTTGCTTTTAATTTTTTTTAAAAGTTATGTTAACATTAACTTAATATATTTAATTAAATTGATTTTTTCATTAATCGTAATATTGCAATTATTAATTATTTTCGGCTTAACAATGAAAGCTTGTTATTATAAAATAAATTATCAAATAAAAAATAATGAAAAAATTAAGTTTTTTAGATAAGAATTTAACACTATGGATTTTTATAGCTATGGCTATAGGCGTTTGTTTAGGTTATTATATTCCTACTTTACCAGATTATATTAATTCGTTTAATTCTGGTACAACAAACATCCCTATTGCTATTGGATTAATCTTAATGATGTATCCTCCTCTTGCAAAAGTTAATTACGCATTACTTCCAAAAGTTTTTAGAAACACCAAAATACTTTCTATTTCTTTAATTTTAAATTGGATAATTGGCCCAGTGTTAATGTTTATTCTAGCTATTACATTTTTAAGTGATTATCCAGAGTATATGGTAGGATTAATTTTAATTGGTTTAGCTAGATGTATTGCTATGGTTCTAGTTTGGAATGATCTTGCAGAAGGTAGTAGTGAATATGGTGCAGGCTTAGTTGCTTTAAACAGTGTTTTTCAAGTATTTGCCTACAGCTTTTATGCTTGGATTTTTATAACAGTACTTCCACCCTATTTTGGTTTTGAAGGTGCAATAGTAGATATCTCAATTGCAACTATTGCAGAAAGTGTTGCTATTTATTTAGGGATTCCTTTTGTTATGGGTATTTTAAGTAGAGTAATTTTGGTAAAATTAAAAGGTGAAAAATGGTACACTAAAAAATTTATGCCAACAATTTCACCAATCACATTAATTGCGTTATTATTTACAATAATAGTCATGTTTTCTTTAAAAGGAGAATTAATTGTAGAAATACCTATGGATGTTATAGTGATAGCTGTACCGTTATTAATCTACTTTACCTTAATGTTTATTATTGGTTTCTTTTTTACAAAAGCTACAGGAGCAAAATATGACAAAACAGCATCTGTAGCATTTACAGCCGCAGGTAATAATTTTGAATTGGCAATTGCTGTAGCTATTGCTGTTTTTGGTTTAAACTCTGGTCAAGCATTTGCTGGGGTAATTGGTCCATTAGTCGAAGTACCTGCTTTAATTCTTTTAGTTCGTGTTTCTTTTTGGTTGAGAAAAAGATATTTTAATAATAGTATAGATAAATTATAAAAAAAGAATAATAGTTTTGCTATCATCCTTTTACTTTATCCTTAATACTTGTTTACTCTTTTAGTTGGATTTGGAAACGCTTCAACAGATACTTTTAAATTATTTGAAGTACTTAATGTTGTATTTGGCTGTAATATAACACTTCAAAGAGGTCTTCGTTATTAAAATATTTTTAAAAAAAGTAATTACAATAATTTGTTGTATTTATGTTGTGGTAATTATTAAGATATATATCGTTTATAATTAAAACATTATGAATGTTTTAAACTATTTACACACTTTATGTGTTTTTTTTGTAAAAATGATTTGAAAATAAAAACACTGTATTTTAAAATATAAAAAATACAGTGTTCAAATCAACTTAAAATATAATGTTAAGTAGCGTAATGAAATTTTAGATTTTGTTTCCTGTAACTTTTTACATATCCTTTCATCTTTAGTTCATCTAAAATAGTGTACAAAGATAAAATCATAGAAACATTATCTACTTTTTTTAGAATTTGAGTACTAGTTAAGTGATCTAATTGAATTACTTTTAATACAGACTGCTGTTCCGCAGTTAAATTTGTGAGTAACATATAGGGTTAGTTTTAGGGTTAGTTATCAAATATAGTTAAAAATGAATTAGAGATAAAAAAATATTTTTATTTTCTTTTCCTAGTAGTAATAAAGTATACACCAGTAAGCAATACAGCAGACGCAATTATTGATTGCACGGATAACTTTTCATTTAAAAAATACCAACCCATAAATAATGCTATAATAGGATTTACATAAGCAGAAGTAGAGACTTTTTCTGGGCTTACTTTTTTAAGTAAATAGTTAAAAGCTGTAAAAGCAATGATACCTCCAAATACTACAAGTAAAGACATGGCTATTTTAACTTCAAAACTCCAATTTACAGGAGAAATCCAAGTTTCATTAAACCCTAAACTCATAAAAAACAAACATGTCCCTGCTACTAACATTTGATAACCAGTAGTAACCAAAAAGCTTTTTGGCAAATCTGCTTTAGATACAAATATACTACCATAACTCCAACTTAAAACACAAGTTAGCATCATAAAAATACCTAGTAATGTATCTTCTGAAGTAACTAATTCTTTTTGACTAACTAATAAATACATACCAAACATGCCCAAAACCACGCCAATTATAGATTTTTTTTGAAAAGGTTTTCTATCGATAATCCTTAATAAAAACAAAACAAATAAAGGTTGTGTAGAAGCTATTAAAGCACCAAAACCACTATCTACAAACTTTAAAGCCCAAACAAAAACTCCATTCCCATAAATTAGAAAAAAGAAAGAAGCTATTGCGGAATTTAACATTTGCTTTTTACTTATTTTAAAGGAATGTTTTAAAATTAAAGCAACAATTATCATTAAAATACCGGCAACAAGAAAACGAATTGAGGCCAAAAAAAACGGAGGTAATTCTGTTACTGCAACTTTATTAAATAAATAAGTAGATCCCCAAATAATGTAAATGGAGATAAATGATAAAATTATTAAAACCTTAGAATTTTTCAGATGATGATATTTAATTTTTAATTAAAAAACTGTATTTCAGTAACATAAATTATTTTTGCCTGTTTATTAATTCTGCTTCAATATCCTTTAAAGTAAAACCTTTTGCCTGTAATAACATTAAATAATGAAATAATAAATCTGCTGATTCGTATAAAAACAATTCATCATTATTATCCATAGCTTCAATAACAGTTTCTACTGCCTCCTCACCTACTTTCTGAGCTACTTTATTAATTCCTTTCGAAAATAAACTTGCTACATAAGATTTTTGAGTGTCTTTATTGGCTACTCTCTCAGAAATAACACTTTCTAAGGTTGATAAAAAACCAAAGTTTGATGTGTTTTCTTCATTCCAACAAGTATCAGATCCTTTATGGCAAGTTGGTCCTTTTGGATGTACTTGAACTAATAAAGAATCATTATCACAATCATTTTTAATATCAACCAATTCTAAAAAATTACCACTTTCTTCTCCTTTAGTCCATAACCTATTTTTAGTTCTAGAAAAAAATGTAACCTGTTTAGTTTCTTTAGTTTTATTGAATGCTTCCTGATTCATATAGCCCAACATTAACACATTTTTTGTTGTGGCATCTTGTATAATTGCTGGCACTAAACCATCGTTATTTTTATTAAAATCTATTGTCATTAGTCTAAAAATTGCTATTTATAATCGAATTGGAATGTTGTTGTCTTTTAGTTCTTTCTTTAAATCAGGAATAGGAATCTCTCCAAAATGAAAAACACTTGCAGCTAATGCTGCATCTGATTTACCTTCTACAAAAGTATCTATAAAATGTTGAACAGAACCTGCTCCTCCAGAAGCAATTATTGGTATATTTAGTTCTATGGATAGTTTTGCTAGAGCTTCATTTGCAAAACCCGCTTTTGTACCGTCATTATTCATAGATGTAAATAAAATTTCTCCTGCACCACGTTTTTCAACTTCCTTTGCCCATGTAAATAAATTAATTTCAGTAGGAATTGTACCTCCAGCCAGATGCACTAACCACTCACCATCAACTTGTTTAGCATCTATAGCTACAACTACACATTGACTTCCAAATTTGTGTGATAATTCATTAATTAAATCTGGTCTTTTTACTGCAGAAGAATTGATTGACACTTTATCTGCACCACATTTTAATAGAGCATTAACATGCTCTACAGAAGAAATTCCACCACCAACTGTAAAAGGTATATTTACTTGCTCAGCAACTTTTAAAACGATATCTAAGGTTGTGCCTCTATTTTCTAAAGTTGCAGAAATATCTAAAAAAACAAGTTCATCTGCACCTAAATCTGCATATTGTTTTGCTAAAACTACTGGATCTCCTGCATCAATTAAGTTTACGAAGTTGACACCTTTTACAGTTCGTCCGTTTTTAATATCTAAACAAGGAATTATTCTTTTTGTGAGCATAGTATTGCTTTTGGCATTTTGCTTTTAGCTGTTTGAAAATAGCTAACATCTAAAACAAATAGCTAATTATTTAATATAAAATTTTCCAATTGATTTAAACTGATTTTATTCTCATAAATGGCTTTACCAATAATAACACCTTCACAACCTTTTACTGCTAGTTTTGGCAATTCATTAAATGTTGAAATTCCACCAGAAGCAATTAATTTTAGAGGGGTTACTTTTGATAACAATTCTGAATAGACTTCAAAACTTGGTCCTTGTAACATTCCATCTTTAGAAATATCTGTACAAATAACATATTGAATTCCTTTTTGCTGATACTTTTTCACAAAAGGAATTAAGGCCAAACTACTTTCTTCTTGCCAACCATTTGTTGCTATTTTTCCTCCTAAATTATCTGGATAAAAATCGGCTCCTAAAATAATTTTATCAGCACCATATTTAGAAATCCAGCTTTCGAAAATAGTTGGGTTTTTAACAGCTATACTTCCACCTGTAATTTGATTTGCACCAGAATTAAAGGCGATTTCTAAATCTTTATCAGATTTTAAACCACCACCAAAATCTATTTTTAAATTGGTTTTAGAAGCGATTTGTTCTAAAGTTTTATAGTTAATTATTTCACTTGCTTTTGCTCCATCTAAATCAACTACATGTAAATACTCAATACCAGAAGCTTCAAATTCTTTGGCAACCTCTAAAGGGTTTTCATTATATATTTTTTTTGTATTATAATCGCCTTTTGTTAAACGAACACACTTACCTTCTATAATATCAATTGCTGGAATTATTCTCAAAATAGTTGTTAGTTTTTAATTGTTGGTTTTTAGTTAAAATGTTCTCGATACAATTTTTCGTTCCTCAAAATCAATGGAACTGACAATTTTTATAATTCTAAAAAGTTTTTTAATATCTGTTCACCTGCTTTAGAAGATTTCTCTGGATGAAACTGTACTCCATAAAAATTATCTTTCTTTAATGCTGAAGCATATTCAATTTCATAATCTGTTGTTGCTATGGCTTCTGAGCAATTTTCTGCATAAAAACTATGTACCAAATACATAAATTCATTTTCTTTAACTCCTTTAAACAAACCTGACTGTAAGTTGTAAATTACATTCCAACCCATTTGAGGAACCTTTACTTTTTCAGAGAACTTCTTAATAGCAACATCAAAAATACCTAAACCTTTGGTATTGCCTTCTTCTGAAGAATTACACATTAATTGCATACCCAAACAAATACCCAAAACTGGTTGTTTTAAAGTTGGAATTACTGTATCTAAACCACTTTCTTTTAGCATTTTCATTGCTGAACTTGCTTCACCAACTCCAGGAAAAATCACTTTATCTGCAGCTTTTATTTCATCAATATTATTTGATAAAACAGCTTCTACACCTAATCTTTTAAAAGCAAACTGTATGCTTTTAATGTTTCCTGCACCATAATCTATGATTACGAGTTTCATAATTAGTTTTTAATTTTAAGTGTTTAGTTCTTAGTGTAAACCACTCAAAACTAAAAATTTATAACTCTACACTTTTTTAAAGCATCCCTTTTGTTGATGGTAAAAACATCTTATTGGCATCTCTTTTTACAGCCATTTTCATAGCTTTTGCAAACGCCTTAAAAATACCTTCTATTTTATGATGCTCATTTGTACCTTCTGCTTTTATGTTTAAGTTACATTTTGCTCCATCTGTAAATGATTTAAACAAATGATAAAACATTTCTGTTGGCATATCTCCTATCATTTCACGTTTAAATTCGGCTTCCCACTCTAACCAATTCCTACCTCCAAAATCAACAGCTACTTGTGCCAAGCAATCATCCATAGGTAAACAAAAACCATATCTCTCTATACCTAATTTATTGCCTAAAGCTTTATTGAAAAGCTCTCCAAAAGCAATCATTGTATCTTCTATAGTGTGATGTTCATCTACCTCTAAATCTCCATCAACTTTAATAATTAAATCCATGTTTCCATGTCTACCAATTTGATCTAACATATGATCGAAAAACTTTAAGCCAGTATCAATGTCATTTTTACCTGAACCATCTAAATTTAGTTTGATATAAATCTTAGTTTCATTGGTATTTCTTGTGATTTCTGCAACTCTATCTTGTAATTTTAAAAACTCATAAATTGTTTTCCAATCTGTGCTTGTTAAAGCAATTGCTTCTAAAATTTCCTTTTTTGATGTTTCAATTTCATCAGCTCCTAATTCTGGATTTTGAGATAAATAAATACCTTTTGCACCTAAATTTTTTGCCAATTCCATATCTGTAATTCTATCACCCAAAACAAAAGAATTCTCTAAATCATAAGCTTCAGAAAAATACTTGGTTAATAAACCAGTTCTTGGTTTACGTGTTTCTGCATTTTCATGAGGAAAAGTTTTATCAATACAAACCTCAGAAAAAACAACTCCTTCTTTTTCAAAGGCTGCTATGATTTTATTTTGAGCAGGCCAAAAAGTATTTTCAGGAAATGATTCTGTACCTAAACCATCTTGATTAGTAACCATTACCAACTCAAAATCTAATTCACTGGCTATTTTAGCCATGTATTGAAAAACCTTAGGATAATATTCTAATTTTTCTAAACTATCTAATTGATAATCTACAGGTGGTTCAAGAACTAAAGTTCCATCTCTATCTATAAAAAGTACTTTTTTAGGCATTTTGTAATTCTTTTAATGCTTGTAATAATTTCTTGTTTTCGGTTTCTGTTCCTACTGTAAATCTCAAACAATTTTCACACAAAGGCTGTGTAGTTCTGTTTCTAATTACAATACCCAACTGAATTAATTGGTTGTATCTTTTAGTTGCATCATCTACCTTTACTAAAACAAAATTGCAATCTGAAGGATAAATATGAGATATAAAATTGATGTTTTTTAAAGAATTCATCAACTGTTCTCTTTCTTGCTTAATTGCTTTAATTTCTGTTGCAACTTCATCAACCTTCTTTAACCTTTCAAAAGCTTTTTGTTGGGTTAATTCGTTTACGTTATAAGGTGGTTTTATCGAATTTAAAATAGAAATTACTACTTTTGATGCATAACAAACTCCTAAACGAATTCCTGCTAAACCATAAGCTTTAGACAAGGTTTGTGTAATTACCAAATTTGGAAATTCTTCTAAACGATTTAACCAACTTTCTTGCTCAGAAAAATCGATATAAGCTTCATCAATAACAACCAAGCCTTTAAAATTATTTAAAAGTGTTTCTACTTTTTCTATTGAAAAACTATTTCCTGAAGGATTATTAGGTGAACATAAAAACAAAATTTTACTGTTGTGATCAACAGCATCTAAAATCAGATCGACTTTAGGCTGAAAATCTTCAGTTAATAAAACCTTTTTATTCTCTATAGCATTAATATTAGCTAGTACAGAATACATACCATAAGTTGGTGGTAATGTGATAATATTGTCTTTATTTGGTTCACAAAAAGCTCTGAATATTAAATCTAAAACTTCATCACTTCCATTACCTAATAAAATATTTTTTTTAGCAACACTTTTAATGTTTACTAAAAGATCTTTCACATCATTTTGTTGTGGATCTGGATAACGATTTACACCATTTTCGAAAGGATTTTCATTAGCATCTAAGAAAATCATACTTTCTGATGTTGCATCTTTATACTCATCTCTTGCAGATGAATAAGGCTTAATATTTTTGATGTTATCTCTAACTAAATCTAAAACATTCATTATTGTATTCCCTTTAATTTTTGGTACTGAAACAAGTTCAGCACAGTAACTATAAATCTTTTAGCCTTATACTTACTGCATTTTTATGTGCATCTAAACCTTCTGCTGCAGCCATAATTTCTATAGCATTTCCAATATTCTGAATACCTGCTGCAGATATTTCTTGAAACGTAATAGTTTTTGTAAAACTGTCTAAATTAACGCCTGAATAGTTTTTTGCATAACCATTTGTTGGTAAGGTATGATTGGTACCTGAAGCGTAATCACCTGCACTTTCTGGAGTGTAATTACCAATAAAAACAGACCCAGCATTAGCAATGTTATCTATATAATAATTGTTATCATTCGTACAAACAATAAAATGTTCTGGACCATAATCGTTAATTAAATCTAATGCAATTGCATCTGATTCAACTAAAATTGATTTTGAATTCGCGATTGCTTTTTTTGCAATCTCTTTTCTAGATAATTGCTCAATTTGTAAATTCAATTCAGTTTCTACATCATTAATTAATTGTTGAGAGGTAGATACTAAAATTACCTGTGAATCTACTCCATGCTCTGCTTGACTTAACAAATCTGATGCTACATAACTCGCTTTTGCTGAATCATCTGCAACTACTAACAATTCACTAGGTCCTGCAGGCATATCTATAGCAACTCCATGTTTTGTGGCTAATTGCTTTGCAACTGTAACATATTGGTTTCCTGGACCAAAGATTTTATATACTTGTGGAATATTTGCTGTACCAAAAGTTAAACCAGCAATAGCTTGAATTCCACCAACTTTAATAATTTTTGTTACCCCACATAAATTAGCAGTATACAAAATAGCTGGATGAATTTTGCCCTCAGCATTTGGAGGAGAACACAATACAATTTCTTTACAACCTGCAATTTGTGCAGGGACTGCTAACATTAAAACCGTAGAAAAAAGTGGTGCTGTTCCTCCTGGAATGTACAAACCAACTTTTTGAATTGGTCTTTTTTCTTGCCAACAATGAACCCCATTTACAGTTTCAACAGCTACTTTGTTTGTTTTTTGTGCTTGATGAAATTTACTAATATTATCATAAGCAAGGTTAATGGCATCTTTTAATTCTTGAGATACACTTTTATTTGCTTCTTCAATTTCATTTGAAGTTACAGTATTGGAAGTTAATTGCACCTTATCAAATTGATTGGTGTACTTGTTAACTGCAACATCTCCTGTCTCTTGAACTTCTTTAAAAATTTTAGAAACTATAGCTTCAATATCATCTACTGTTTTAGTTGGTCTTTCTAAAATTGCAGACCACGTTTCTTTATTAGGATTTAGAATAACTTTCATCTACAATAAAATTTAAAGCACCATTTTTTCTATTGGACAAACTAAAATTCCTTCTGCTCCATTAGCTTTTAATTCATCAATAATATTCCAGAAATCATTTTTACTAATTACTGTATGCACAGAACTCCAATCTTCTTCTGCTAATGGCAATACAGTTGGGCTTCTCATTCCAGGCAATAAATCTAAAATTTTATCTAATTTATCATTTGGAGCATTAAGCAATACATATTTAGAATTTCTAGCTTTTAAAACCGACTGAATTCTAAATTGTATTTTTTCTAAAATTTGCTTTCTTTCTTCATCAATTTCAGGTGAAACTGCTAAAACAGCTTCTGATTTTAAAAGCACTTCAATCTCTTTTAAACCATTTTTAAACAATGTACTTCCACTTGAAACAATATCACATATACCATCTGCTAAACCAATGTTAGGTGCGATTTCTACAGAACCATTAATGATGTGTAATTGTGCATCTATATTTTGCTCTGCCAAAAATTGTTTTACAGTTTCTGGATATGAAGTAGCAATTCTTTTGCCTTCTAAATCTTTTAAAGAATTTGCTTTTGAATCTTTAGGCACTGCAATTGAAACTTTACATTTAGAAAAGCCTAAACGTTCTACAAAATCTAAATCACTTCCTTTTTCTATTAAAACATTCTCTCCAATAATAGCAGCATCTACTACTCCATCTCTTAAATACTGGGGAATATCTCCATTTCTCAAATAAAAAACCTCTACAGGGAAGTCTCTTGCTGCAGCTTTTAGTTGGTCTTTTCCATTATCGATAGAAATACCAATGTCTTTTAAGATTCTCATTGAATCTTCATTTAATCTTCCTGATTTTTGTACTGCAATTCTTAAATAACTCATTTTTTAATTTTAATTTAAATAGAATTTGAGCAAATTCGGTTTAAAAATAAAAACCTGTTTGATTTGCTCAAACAGGTTTATAAATATCTTGATTTTATTCAATACATTTTTAAATCGCTTGAGAGCAATTGTAAAAATGATGATGATGATTTTGAATAAATGTCATTTACTTTCTTTATTGTTGCAAATATCTTACTTTTATTTTAATTACACCAAAAACTAAAGCTGAAAATTTTTATTAAATATTAATCTATTATTTTTTTTAGTAAAGTAAATATGTTCTTTTCTATTGTATCTACTGTTCCATCAGCAAAAAACACATTTTTAATATCTTTAATTAAATCCTCTTTCTCTGTTTGTGTAAAATCATTTTCAGATAAGTATTGTTGTATTTTATTTAAGTTGGTTTCTTCAGAATCTATAACAACTTCTGTATGAATTTTGTTATACATTTTTTCATCTACCCTGTTTAGGATATAATCTTGCTCTTCTTTTGATTCAAAATGATTGCAATGTGCAGCAAAAAGAAGTACATAAACTTCAAATTCTTTTTTACTCCAATTTAGCTTATTCATTTTTCTAAATTATTTTACAGTATCGTAATTATCATCCCAATTTTTTGGTTTAGGATCATGTAATTTGCCCAAAGATTTTGCAATAATCATAGAAACAGTAGCATCTCCTGTTACATTTACGGTTGTTCTACACATGTCTAAAGGTCTATCTACAGCAAAAATAAGTGCTAAACCAATAGGTAATAATTCTGCAGGAAAGTTAATTGATTCTAAAACGATTACTAACATAACCATACCTGCACTTGGCACAGCTGCAGAACCAATAGAAGCCAATAAAGCTGTAGCAACAATTATTAATTGGTTAGAGAAAGATAACCCTTCTGGCCAAACAACTTGCATAATAAATACCGCTGCAATTGCCTGGTACAAGCTTGTACCATCCATATTAATAGTAGCCCCAACAGGTAAAACAAAACCAGAAACCTCTTTATCTACACCAAGGTGTTCTTCTACTCTCTCCATAGTTACAGGTAAAGTTGCAGCGCTAGAACTTGTAGAAAATGCTAATAATTGAGCTGGACTAATTTGTTTTAAAAACCAAATTGGTGATTTCTTTGTATACACGCTTACCAATAAAAGATAGAACCCAATCATTAATAATAATCCTCCAACAACACATAATGCATAAACTAAAAGTTTTAATAAAATTTCAGTGTCATCAAAAGCAATTATAACGTTTGCTAATAATGCAAAAACAGCATATGGAGCAAATAACATTATCAAATCTACCATTTTCATTACTACTTCATTTAAAGAATCAAAGAAATCCATTAAGGGTTTTGCTTTTTTTTCTGGAATTAATAGTAAAGAAATACCAACAAATAGTGCAAAGAAGATGATTTGCAGCATACTTGCATTACCTAGTGCATTAAAAATATTACTTGGAAAAATATCGACTAAAGCTTGTAATGGTCCTGCATCGTTTTGAGCAGAAGCTTTTGTTAACTTATCTACAACTCCAGATGAAGTTTCATATTTCGCTTTAATTTTTTCAATTGTATCACTAGACATTCCTGTGCCTGGCTTTACCAAGTTTACAATTCCAAGACCAATAACAATGGCAACTAAAGTTGTTATCATATAAATAATCATTGTTCGTAAACCCATTTTCTTAATTTTAGAAATATCTTTTAAATCTGATATCCCTTTTATTAAAGAAGCCAATATTAATGGAACAGCAATTAGCTTTAGAAGATTGATAAATATAGTTCCAAAAGGTTTAATCCAGTCAATTACAAAACCTTTACCACCATCGATTGAATTCATTAAAAACCCAAAAAGGATTCCCAATACCATACAATTAAAAAATTT
>JBDNBB010000097.1:0-3578 GCA_039768135.1 Polaribacter sp. | reverse complement strand
ATGGGTATGATAGTTCTACGTTTGGCGGTTACGCTTCAGCATTAGAAGTGTATACAGGTTTAGTAGAAGGAGGTTCTGCTAAAAAATTAGCAATACAATCTTTACCAAATGAAAATTTTGAAGAAATGATTATTCCTGTTGGAGTTACTGCTGATGCAAATTCAGAAATTGTTTTTTCTGCAGAGGCATTAAATGTGCCTTCAGGTTATAATGTGTTTTTAGAAGACCGATTAAACAACACCTTTACAAGATTAGATGAAGTTAATGCAACATATACTGCAACTGTAACTAAAGATTCTACTGATGGTCGTTTTTTCTTGCATACTAAATCTTCTGCATTAAGTACAGAATCAGAATTGTTAAATAGTGTAAGTATATATACATCAAATGCTGCTACATTAAGAATTGTTGGTTTATCTCAAGGAGAAGCAAGTGTTAAATTATTTAACCTTTTAGGTAAACAAGTAATGAGCACTAATTTTAATGCACAAGGAGTAAAAGAACTTTCCTTACCAAATTTAACCACTGGTGTTTATATTGTTCAATTAGAAACAGCCGCTGGAAAATTGAATAAAAAGATAGTTTTAGAATAATTAACCAATCACAAAATATTTAAGACACTATTATGAAGAATAATATAGAAAATACTCAAAATAAAGAACAAGAAATCACACGTAAAGATGCTATTAAAAAGATAGGTAATTACGGTAAATATGCAGCATTAACTGCTTTAGGTACTTATATGATTTTAAATCCACAAAAAGCACAAGCGGCTTCTGCTCCTGCTGATCCAGGAAGCGGATTTTAATAAGAGTTTTAATTTTTTTTGTAAAACACCAATTTATTATAATAATAAATTGGTGTTTTTTAATACATATTATTTAAAATATTTATAATGAAAGATACATTGAAATGCGTTTTATTTTTAGGTGTTATGCTTTTTTCTTTTTTGTTAAGTGCACAATCAACAGCACCAGATGAAGATGGAAGTCCTTATACTACTTGTAATGCGGATGGTGCAAATGCAACAAGAACCTCAAATGATTTAACACCGCGTGTTAATGTAGGAACTATTGATGATAGAACTTGTTATGCAAATTATAAAGAAAGTTCTGTTAACGGAAAAACTTGGGGAGTTTACAATATAACACATGACTCTAATCATTTAGATACAAATGGCTTACAGCCTAGAATGGAACGTTCATTAAGTAGATCTCAAGAAGTTGGGGTTGGTAGTTATGCAGAATTTAAAGGTACTGTTAGAATTTTAGAAGTTGGTAAAACTTCAAACTCTAATAATGATGGGACTTATATTATGCAAGCAAAAGGAAAGCATACAGGTACAGGTGGCTCTAATGATCCAGCAATATGCTTATATTTAGCAAAGCCCGTTTATGATGTAAGTGGTACCAATCAAATATCATTTAATATTTATAGAGAACAAATTAATTATAGAGGTGGTTCAGGTACCAGTGGAAGAACTTTTGTTTTTCTAAAAAATATTCTAAAAAACGTTGAAACTTCTATAGAATTAAAAGTTGGTTTTAGACAAGACCCAAGTGATGCATCTAAAAGAATTCACTATTCAGATGCTATAATTGGAGGAACTGTTTTTAATTGGAATATTCCAGAACCAGAAAGAGGTACGCAATCTGGTATTAGATATGGTGCATACCGTATTAAAGGAGGTAGAGCTCAAATTAGATGGGCAAACACAACATACCAAAAAGTAGAAGTTGTACATGTTCCCACAACTTCTACAGTTACAACAATTACTTCAACAAAATCTGGAGATTGGACAGCTACTAGTACTTGGGTTGGTGGTGTAGTACCCACAATTTCAGATGATGTAGTTATTGCTCATGCTGTAAGAGTAAAAAAGAATGTAACAGCAGAAATGGCATCTCTAACAATTGGAGGTTCTGGATGTCAACTTAGAATAGATAATGAATCTATTGTAAAAGTAACAGGTGCTGTAAGTATTACGAGATCACAAGACGGAATGGCTTTTTATGCACAAGGAGGTCCTTTGGGTTCATTTACTTATGGAAGTGTATCTCAAAATAAGAGAGTTTTTGTTAGACCTAGATTGTTAGTTAACAATAAATGGTCTTTGATTTCTTCTCCTTTGAAAGAGTCTCGAATGAATGAAATTGCTGAAAAAAACTCGTCTAATGTTGTAACTACTGCTACAAATATAGCGTTAGCTTCTTTTAATGATGCTAATGGTGCTGGTTTAAAATATGATTACTATAAAGTAGCAGATAGTCCACATGCAGATAGTGAGCATTTAACCTTAGGGAAAGGATATTCTATTCGAATTAATAATGCATCAGATGGTACTAAACCAGATCATTATCAGAGAGGTGTTCTTCAAACTACTTTTCCTGTAGATATTGCTATTTCAGATGCTGGTAACGGATTTAATTTATTAGGAAACCCATTATTAGGTTATCTAAATGTTAATGATGCAGCTGATGGAACAAATAATATTTTAAGAGGTAATGGATTAAATGGGGCAGATATTTTAGCTGAAGATACTATTTGGCTTTGGGATAGTGCTAACGAAGCCTGGGTTACAAAAAATTTAGGAAGTACTTCATATAAAATGCCTGGTGTACAAGGGTTTTTTGTAAAAGCAAAAACTGGTGGAGGAACTTTTTCTTTTACAAAAGCAATGCAATCTGATTCTGGAGATGCTTTTTTAAAGTCATCTAGTAGTAGATTTGAAATAGATTTATCAATTTCAAATGGTGAGAAAAATAGAAGTACATCTATTAAATACATAGATAGCAAAACTACATCTTTTGATAATGGGTATGACAGTTCTTTGTTTGGAGGTTATGCTTCAGTATTAGAAGTGTATACAGGTTTAGTTGAAGGAGGTTCTGCTAAAAAATTAGCAATACAGTCTTTACCAAATGCTAATTTCGAAGACATGATTGTTCCTGTTGGTGTAACTGCTGGTGTAAATTCAGAAATTACGTTTACTGCAGAAGCTTTAAATGTACCAGCTGGTTATAAAGTATTTTTAGAAGACAGATTAAACAATACGTTTACTAGATTAGATGAAACTAATGCAAAATACACTGCTACAGTTACAGACAAATCTACAGAGGGTCGTTTTTATTTACATACTAGATCTGCTGCTTTATCTGTAGATTCAGAATTATTAAATAGTATTAGTATTTATAAGTCTAACAATGCTACTTTAAGAATTGTAGGTTTATCTCAAGGAAATACTTCAATTAGTTTGTATAATGTTTTTGGGAAACAAGTATTTAGCTCTAAATTTAATACAACAAGTGTCGTTAAGGAACTTGCTTTACCAAAACTAGCGACAGGTGTTTATATTGTTCAATTAGAAACTGAAACAGGAAAATTAAATAAAAAGATAGTTTTAGAATAATTAATATAAAAACATAAAATTTTATAAAGCACCAATTTATTATTAAAATAAATTGGTGCTTTTTTTTGAATTAAAAGAAATGTTCAAAACCTGAGAGTACAGGATAAAAATTGCTTTTGTTTGTATTATTTTTACTCAATTAATTTATCTAATAAAAACAAATGTGCAT
>JBDNBB010000096.1:0-16685 GCA_039768135.1 Polaribacter sp. | reverse complement strand
GTTTTTTTGCTAATATGCTTAACAAATATATACGTATTAAGGGTTTACACAAATGTACACCCTTTAAAAGAGTGTTTTTGTTGATAAATACATATAAAATGTTAATAAAGGGAGGTTTATTTTTTGAATTTACCAAAAGTCCTTTAGATTAAGGGACTAAAGCATGCTGGCATCTTTAGAAAATTGAAAACCATTAAGAAGACTTTTTGTGTCTAATTTTTTCTTTCCAGCTATTTTTATTTCATCTATAATTAGAAAACCATCAGCAACTGCTACTTTTAATTCGTTTTTAGTACTAATAAGTTTTCCTGTTTTATAATTATGTTCTAAACTGCTTTTGTGGACTTTATAAATTTTTGCATTTAAAGGTTTGTCACCATTTTGAATTGTTGTCCAAGCAGCGGGAAAGGGATTTAATCCTCTAATTTTATTATAGATGACAGATAGTGGTTGGCTCCAATCAATTTGAGTATTTTCAGCAAATAATTTAGGTGCTTGTTTTTCTTCTAAATCTGGCTGCTTTTTAGTCTTAATTTTACCTTCTGCAATCTTATCTACAGTTTCTGATACTAAATCAGCTCCAAGATACATTAACCTATCATGCAAAGATCCAACAGTTTCATCATCCTTTATGTTAATAGATGATTGAAGAATAATTTCTCCAGTATCAATTTTTTCATCAATAAAAAATGTGGTTACTCCAGTTTTTCCTTCACCATTAATAATAGCCCAATGAATAGGGGCAGCACCTCTATATTCTGGTAACAATGAAGCATGGAGATTGAAAGTGCCCAATTTTGGCATTTGCCAAACTGTTTTAGGTAACATTCTAAATGCCACTACTATTTGTAAGTCTGCATTTAAAAGTTTTAAATCATTCAAAAAAGATTCACTTTTTAAATTAGTTGGCTGTAAAACATTTAAGTTTTGTGAAACAGCATATTTCTTAACTGCAGATTCATTTAATTTTCTTCCTCTTCCTGCAGGTTTATCTGCAGCAGTAATAACACCAACTATATTGTAATTATGCTCTACTAAATGTTTTAGAATTGTAACTGCAAAATCTGGAGTACCCATAAAAACAATTCGTAAATCTTTCATAATTCTATTTTAATTGATATTTATTTTGATAATTAATTACAATGATATTGTCTGAAATTAATTGACGCAAATGTATTAAAATGTCTTTTTCATTTGCCTTAATATGTTGATTAATTTCTTGAGAATTTAAGTTGTTTTTTGTTTCTAATAATGAAATGATTTCTTTTGAAATATTTAGTTTCTCTTTCTTTTTTTTAGATAAACATACATCACAAATACCACATTTGTTAGCAGAATTTTCTTCGAAATAATTCAATAATTGAATGCTTCTGCAAACTAAATTATTAGAAATATAAGCTAAAAAATCATCTGATTTTTTTTCTTTTTGTGTAAGAAATTTTAAAACATTTTTGGATATTAAGTTGATTGTTTTATCATCTTCTCTAGGTACTAAAAACTGAATTTCTAAATCGGTTTCAACTTGCTTGTATTCTACTAAATCATCTTGTTGTAAACGCAATAATTCTTCTTTTACTTTACTCGAGGTAGTATTATTCTTTTTGGCAATTAGAAATTCATCTATTTTAACTTCTTGTTTAAATAACCCTGAGTAAGTTCTTAATAATGAATTAATAAAATTTTTAGTATAGATATTTCTTATGGTGTAAGAAAGCACATTTTTACTTGATGTTTTAAAGAATAATGTAGATTTTTGATTGTAAGTGTTAGACAGTGTTATAATACCGTTATTTGACAAAATCTTTAAAATGGCATCTACTTTTATTGCAGAAAAATCATATAAATTAGAAAATTCTAACAGATTAAAACTATAGAATTCTTCTTTAATTTCACCAAGAGAAATTCTAAAATATTGATATAATTTACGATGTACTTCTTTAATTTCTCTTAAACTCGGAATCGATTTTTTAACCTGCTCTTTGTACACTAAAATATCACTCTCATTTTTTAGTAAAACAGCAAATGATTTTTTCTCATCTCTACCTGCTCTTCCAGATTCCTGAATGTAATTTTCTATTGAAAATGGCAAATCGAAATGAATAACAATACCAACGTTAGACTTGTCTATACCCATACCAAAAGCATTAGTTGCTACCATTATTGGTGTAGCCTCGGAAACCCAATTTTTGAAAGCAAATTCTTTTTCATTTGTAGATAAGCCTCCATGATAAAAACTACTTTTAAATCCATTTTTATTTAAAAAACCTGCTATTTCTAAAGTTTTTTTTCTGGAGTTTACATATACTATTGCCGGTTTTTTAGTTTTTGTGAAAATTTGCTTAATTCTTAGTAGTTTATCTTCAACATCAAAAACTTGGTAGGCTAGTTGTTTTCTTAAGAATGACTTTTTGAATACTTTTGGTTTTACTAAATTTAAGTTTTTTTCGATATCACTTAAAACATTCTGGTTTGCAGTTGCTGTTAAAGCAATAACATTAACGTTTTTTACAACTTCTCTTAACTTATATATTGTCCTGTAAGATGGTCTAAAATCATGGCCCCATTCAGATATGCAATGCGCTTCGTCTACTGCAATTAAGTTAATTTTTAATTCTTTAATTTTTTGCTGAATTAGTTGTGATTGTAGTCTTTCTGGTGAAAGGTATAAGAATTTGTAGTTTCCAAACTTAATCTTGTCAAAAAGCGTTATGATTTCATTCCTAGTGCTTCCTGATTTAATAGTAGTGGCTTTAATGTTTCTTTGGGTAAGATTTTTTATTTGATCCTCCATTAAAGCAATTAAAGGAGAAATCACTATGCAGATTCCTTCTTTAATTAACGCAGGTATTTGAAAGCAGATTGATTTCCCTCCTCCTGTTGGTAAAAGCGCAATTACATCATCTTGATTTAAAACTGCATCAATAATTTCTTTTTGAGGAGTTCTAAAACTATCATAGCCCCAATAGGTTTTTAGTATTTTTTGTGGTGTTTGTTTCATTCACTTGGAAGTGAATTAATAATAAAATCTACTCTTTCATTAACGGTTCCAAAAGGAACATCAATTAAAGTGTATCCCAAATTTTGATATGTTTTTGTAATAAAAAAATCAATTTGTTTTGCTTCATCAAAGGATTCGTATCTTTCATTGTCTTTCTTGTATATTGCATCCCAAGGCTTAAAATGAAAAATAAGATCATAAGAGTAATCTTTACACTTCTCTAAAAATAAAGAAGGATATTCCGTTTTATAGTAGTCTAAATATGCTTTAACATCTGGTATTCCTCTATCAAAAAAAACATACCCAGAATTAGATTTTTGTGCATTAAAAAACTGATTTTCTCTTCCTTCAAGAAGTTTTTGACTAAACAATAAGGGGTTGCTTAAAAATAATTGAGTAACACCTTGTTTTTGAGCTTCTAGCGTAACTGCTCTAGATACCTCCTCTAAACAAAAAAAACCTCTTTCTTTAAGAGTTTCCAATACAGCTGTTTTTCCAGTTCCAGGGCCACCAATGAGGACAATTTTTAATTTATTTTTTTTCAAAAAAAAGATATTAGAATTATTATTTTTGAATTAGATATAACTAATTGATTTTACAAAAATAAATCATTAGCATTATAAATCTAATATTTAATGTAATTTTGTACTTAATATTATTGTAAATAATGGCTGTAAATAATAACCATGACTGATAAAAAAGCATTTTACGCAAAACTAAAAAATCAATTAGAAGACACCACTAACTTTCCATCAGATTATATGTACAAATTTATAGTTCCTACTAATGGAGGTCAGCAACAAGAAGTGGAAAATGTTTTTGAAAATCAAGGAGCTGTATTTAAAACAAAAAAGTCAAAAACAGGAAAATACATTAGCATTTCTATCGTTTTAAAATTGAATAGTTCAGATGAGGTAATAAGTTACTATGAAAAAGTAGAAAAAGTAGAGGGAATAATATCATTATAAGATTATGAAGAAATATTTATTTTTAAGTTTATTATTTTTTTCAGTTGCTTTTGTAGCACAAAAAAAAGACACAATTTTAATGACTATTGATGATGAAGAAATTATGGTTTCTGAATTTAAAAGAGTTTATGAGAAAAATCTAGATGCTATAGATAATGAAGAGGCTAAAGATTTAGAAAAAAATTTAGATTTATTTATAAACTATAAATTAAAAGTAAATGAAGCTTATGCTCTTAAACTAGATACATTACCATCTTATATCAAAGAGATGCAAATGTATAGGAATCAGTTAGCGGCACCTTATTTACAAGATTCTTTAGCAGTAAGCCGTTTGATAAAAGATGCTTATTATAGAACTAAAAATGAAGTAAAAGCAAAGCATATTTTAATTAGAACTCCTAAAGTTTCAACTGCTGAAGATACTTTGCGAGCTTACACAAAAATTTTAAAAATTAGAAAACGGATTTTAAACGGTGAAGATTTTGAGAAATTAGCACAAGAAATGTCAGAAGACCCGTCTGCTAGAACAGATCAAAAATCTGGAAGAGCTGGTAATAAAGGTAATTTAGGATATTTCTCTGCATTTAAAATGGTTTATCCTTTTGAAGATGCTGCATATACAACTAAGAAAGGAGAAGTTTCTATGCCTTTTAGAACAAGGTATGGATATCATATTCTTAAAGTTGATAACATAAGACCTTCGAGAGGAGAAGTAGAAGTTGCACATATCTTAATACAAGACTTATCTTCTAAAGGAGAAGAGCTAATAACTACAATTCATAATCGATTAGAAAATGATGAGCAATTTAAGATGTTGGCTAGAAAATATTCTGAGGACACTGGCTCTAAGTCTAAAGGAGGTAAATTAAGAAGGTTTGGAGCTGGGGTTATGGTAGAACCTTTTAATAAAATAGCTTTTAGTTTAACTAAAGAAGGTGCTTATTCTAAGCCATTTAAGACTCGTTTTGGATGGCATATTATTCAATTAATTAAAAAATATCCAGTTGGTACTTTTAATGAACTAAAACCCGAGCTATCAAATAAAATTAGATCTAATGAAAGGCTACAATTGTCAGAAAAAGCAGTAGTAAATAAATTAAATAAAATGTATTCTGTTACAGAGTGTGATAATGCAAAAGATATTTTTAATAAAGCCAATATTAGGACTATAGCTAAAGATAGTTTAAATAATACACTATTGAAAATCAATGAAAAAGAGCTAAAGCAAATAGATTTTATCAATTTTATAAAAAGAAAAAACAATACATCTATTTTTGATCTTTTCAAGGATTTTAAAGAAAAAGAAGTTTTAAAATATTACAAAGATAATTTAGAAAAAACAGAGCCCGAGTTCGCTTCTATTTTACAAGAATATGAAGATGGTTTATTGTTGTTTGAGTTGATGCAAAGAAAAATTTGGGATAAAGCTGCTAAAGATACGTTGGGATTACAAAAATTTCACATAAAAAATATAAAAAAGTACAATAATAGCCCTTTGGATATTGTAAAAGGGGAGGTAATAAATGATTTTCAAAATCATCTAGAGGAATTATGGATTGAAGAGATGCGAAATAAAAGTGATATTGAAGTTCGAAAAAAAGCTTTTAAAAAACTGAAAAAATACTACTCTAAAAATAAATGAGAAAATTTATAAGTTTTTCTGTTGCTTTTTTATTCTTTTATTCTTGCGAATATTTAGATGTAAAAGAAAAAGAAACTACCACTTCTGATATTGTAGCTATTGTTGATACTGAAAAATTGTTTATTGAAGATGTTTCTCGATTTTTACCCTTAAACTTAAGTAAAGAAGATAGTATTGTTTTGGTAAGAGGTTTCATTAATGATTGGACAACAAAACAACTTTTACTTAAAAACGCAGAGAGTAATGTTACGTTAGAAGAGGTAAAAAGCATCAATGAATTAGTGCAAGATTATAAAGAGAGTCTTCTTATAAATAGTTATAAGGAAAGTTTAATTAAGCAGCAATTGGATACAGTTGTTGTAGAACAAGAGATTGCCGATTTCTACGAGGCTAACAAAGAAAATTTTAAATTAAACGAAGAGTTATTAAAAATAAAATTTCTTTACCTAGCAGAAACTACTATTAATAAAAAAGCGTTTATAAAACTTTTTAAATCTGATGAAATTGAAGATCTTGAAGCCTTAGAGAAGCAACAATTAAGTTTTAAAACTTATCAGTTTAATGATTCTGTTTGGTCTTCATTAGATAAGGTTATGTTAAAACTACCATTTTCTAAAGAAAATCTGTTAAATAAAACTAAATTAATTCAAAAACAAGATTCATTAGGTTTATATTTGGCCAAGGTAAACGCTGTTTTATTTAGGAACGATATTGCACCTATTGAGTATATAAAACCAACAATAAAACAAATGATTTTGCACAGACGTAAAATCGAATTAATAAGAGATATAGAAAAAATTTTAGTACAAGATGCAACAAAAAACAACAATCTTAAAATTTATTAAATCAACTGTATTAATCGCTCTATTTGGGTGTTTAAGCATAAATTCATTAGCACAAATAAAGATAGACGGTGTAGCAGTTGTTATTGGTAAAAATATTGTTTTAGATTCAGATATTGAGAAATTTAAACAAGAAGTAGAAGTAAGGTCAGAGGGGAAGATTCAAATTTCTGATTGTGAAATGTTAGAAGAATTAATGCAACAAAAATTATTAGCACACCATGCAGTAATTGATAGTGTTACTGTTTCTGATGAAGAGATTTCTACTAGAGTAGAGCGAAGTGTTTCTTATTTTACAGAGCAGTTTGGTTCTGTAGATAAAGTTATAAAAGCCTATGGATTTAATGATTTAGACGATTTAAAGAAAGAATTGTACTCTGTGCAATCAGAGAATGTTTTAATAGAAAAAGAGCAGTTAAAAATCACTGAAAAGATAGATGTAACTCCAGAGGAGGTTCGCTTGTATTATGTAGGACTAAAAAAAGCTGGAGAATTACCAGAGTTTTCGGCTGAAATTGAGTTAGCGCAACTGGTTATTAAAGCTAAACCTTCGGAAGCTGAGAAAGAAAGAATTTTAGCGAAATTAAATGAAATTAAAAAAGAAATTGAAGAGGGGTCAAGTATAAAAATGAAAGCAATCATTAATTCAGACGATCCTGGAGTTACTTCTAATGGTGGAAAATACGAGGTTACAAAAGACTCCCCTTTTATCAAAGAGTTTAAAGAAATGGCCTTTTCTTTAGATGTAGGGCAAATATCTAAGCCTTTTGAATCTGATTTTGGTTATCACATAATGCAATTACACGAAATTAGAGGAAATATGAGGGTTGCGACACATATTTTAATGCAACCAAACGTCCCAGAATCGCTTTTAATGGAAACAAAAAATACGGCAGAAAAAGTTGCTAATGATATTAAATTAGGAAACATCACATTTACTGAGGCAGTACAAAAATACTCTGACGATGAAGATACAAAAAATGACGATGGTCTGTTAATGAATCCTTATACAGGAGAAAGTACATGGGATTTAACAAGAATGGATCCTGCACTATATGCAAGAGTAGCAGAACTACAAAAAGGAGAGCTTACTGATGTTTATTTCGATGAAAATAGAAGTGGTGAAAAAATGTACAAATTTATTGTAATGAGAGACAGAACCAATACGCACACTGCAGATCTTGTAAATGATTATGTAAAGGTTCAAGAGTTAGCCTTGACAAAAAAGAAAGAGGAAGCTGTAACCAAATGGGCAAAAGAAAAAATTAAAGATACTTACATAAAAATGTCTAAAGATCATAGAAAATGTAAGTTTGATAAAAATTGGAAAAAAGAAGTAAGTAGGTAATGTCTGATGTTAACGCAGTAAACGATTTAGTTTTAAAATATAAAGCATTAAAGTCTGAGATTAGTAAAGTTATAATAGGCCAAGAAAATGCTGTAAATTTCACATTATTATCTATTTTTTGTGGAGGACATTCATTGTTAATTGGTGTTCCAGGTTTAGCAAAAACACTCTTAGTAAATACGGTTTCAAGTGTTTTAGGACTAGATTTTAAAAGAATTCAGTTTACTCCAGATTTAATGCCATCTGATATTTTAGGAAGTGAAATTTTAGACGAAAAAAGACAATTTAAATTTATAAAAGGGCCAATTTTTTCCAATATTATTTTAGCAGACGAAATTAATAGAACACCACCAAAAACACAAGCTGCGTTATTAGAGGCTATGCAAGAACGTTCTGTTACTATTGCAAACAATCATTATAAGTTAGATTTACCTTTTTTTGTTTTAGCAACTCAAAATCCAATTGAGCAAGAAGGAACTTACCCTTTACCAGAAGCTCAATTAGATAGATTTATGTTTTCTATCCATTTAGAATATCCATCTTTTCAAGAGGAGGTTTATGTGGTTAAAGCTACAACAAGTAATATATTTACCTCTGTTAATGCAATTTTATCAAGTGATGAAATTATTGCTATACAAGATTTGGTTCGTAAAATTCCTGTAACCGATAATGTTATTGAATATGCTGTTGGTTTGGTAGGTAAAACAAGACCAAAGTCTGAAACTGCAACAGAATTGGTGAAAAATTATTTAGATTGGGGTGCAGGCCCAAGAGCTTCTCAAAACTTAATTTTAGCGGCCAAAGCATATGCAGCAATTAATGGTAAATATTCACCAGACATCGAAGATGTAAAAGCAGTAGCTGTGCCAATTTTATCTCACAGAATTGTAAAGAATTACAAAGCAGAAGCAGAAAGTATTACAATACAAACTATTATTGAATCCTTACTTTAATCCTCTTGAGTAGAAGGATTTTCGAAAAAGCTAAATACATTTCCTCCATATCTTTTATCATAAGCATGATTTTTATGATCTGAAATATCTGTATGTTTAGAGTGTTCTACAATTAATATGCCTTCTTCTTTTAAAATATTGTTTTTAAATACCAATTCTACTATTTTTATGAACTTTTCAGTAGTGAAATCATAAGGTGGATCTGCAAAAATGATATCTGCTTGTAATGTTGTTTTTTCTAAAAATTTATAAACATCACTTTTGTAGTTGTTTATATCTAAATCTAGTTCTTTCGCGGTGTTATAAATATACTTAATACAATTATGATTTGCATCAACAGCGTAAATGTTTTTAGTACCTCTAGATGCAAATTCGTAACTAATATTACCAGTGCCAGAAAATAAATCAATTACATCTATGCTATCAAAGTAGTAGGTATTGTTAAGAACATTAAATAAGCCTTCTTTAGCCATATCTGTCGTTGGACGAACAGGTAGATTTTTAGGTGCTTTTAAACGCCTTCCTTTTAATTTTCCAGATATTATTCTCATTCTCCTAGTAAGATGTAATTTGTTTGATGCGGTTCTTTGAAATCAGAGTCGATTTGTTCGTTTACATTTACAAAGTGTATTTTTATAATTTATTTATAGGTTATCTTATAAAAATAATAATATTTAGAAATTACTCCACTTAATGTAAGTAGAAACTTTTCTGTATCTAGATCTAATTGTTCTGCAACAAAAAGAATATAATAAATAAAATCCTCTTTTGTATCGTATGCAAATGAATTTATAAGCAACAGTTCAGAATTATTTGTTACAATAACATCTAGGTGAGTTTTTGCTACGTTTACATACATTGCTTTTTTGATAGTTTCTTTTTGTAATATTTTTTCCAACAATATGGAGTGATGATGTGTGTATTCAAATTCACCAAAGCTCTGAAATAAATAGTTGTTGATATTTACATAAGGAATATAAACGTTTTTTGCAGGTATTTTTTGAAGAGTATCATAAGCTATAAAATCTGTTTTTAGTGTTTTTATTGAAATATCTAAATAATCTACTAACAAATTTTTATCAAAATACGCTTCGGGAACTAGTGTTGAAAGATGATTTTCATGAATAACCTTTATTTTTTTAAAATCTTTTTGTAATTCTTTTTCTTCTTCGAAAATGATTTTAATTTTTTCAAGTAATTTTTCAGGACTCTTTAATGTTTTTGCAAAACTACGAGTAAAATAATACTGTATTTCATTTGTTTCATTCTCTGTTATACTAAAAGAAAATCCATCCAAACTAAATTGGATGGATAATGAAATATTATTTGATATGTGTAATGAAGTATTACTGATCTTTCTTTGCAACTTTTCTGTCATATGATGGAGGCCAATTACCTCCAGTTGTAACTTCTTCTAATGAACCTACAGAAACATATTCACCTTTTATTTGGTCTGTTTCTATAGCCTCTATTTCTTGCTTTACTAAAGATTCATTCATACCTTCTAAAATGCCTCTTTTTGGAGTTCTAGCTCTGAACGTAGGTTGCATTAAACCTTGTATTTTTTCTACTTCTCCTATTTCTAGCTCAAATTCAGTATTTGCTACACCAGGAACTTTAAACATCGATTTATAATCCTTGTTTTTAAAGTATTTAATCACAGGTTCGTATCCAATAGTATCAGTTACTCTTTTTTCTTCATCTACAATAACACCACCACCTTTATTTACTTTCTCTACTACTGTTTTTGTCTCTGTTAACGCAAGTTGTGCTGTATCTATAAATTGAATTAATCCAACTTTATCATTGGTGTATTTTCCATTTACTTCGTAATATTTAACTTCGGCATCTCTAATAATTTTTAAGCTATTTACTACACCAGCGTACTTTACAACTTTTTCTTCGTTAAATTGAATTGGCTCCATAATCCCACCATAAATTTTCCATCCTAAGAAACCTGCTAAAACTAAAAGTAAAATAGAAGGTAACCATCTTAAGTTTAAAGGTAAAAATTTAACGATTACATAAGCTATTAGAACCGCTACTATCACAGCTCCTAAAATCATTAGTATTAAATTCATTATAAATTAGTTTTTTTAATAGTATAGTCGCAAATCTACAATTTTTTTTCAATGATAAAAATTTTTCTTTATAAAGAAATGTATCTTTGATATTTTAAGATTTTTATGATAAAACAACCACTTGATTTTTATAAAGAATTACAAAATAAATTTCCTCATAACCCAACAATTAAGCAACGTAAGCTTTTAAACTTGTTGAGTGATTTTATTTTTAATGGAGATAAGAATGTTCTTTTTTTATTAAAAGGATATGCTGGAACTGGAAAGACAACAACGATAAGTACCTTTGTTAATACGTTATGGTCTGCCAATAAAAAGGCAGTATTATTAGCTCCTACAGGAAGAGCAGCCAAAGTAATTTCTGTCTATTCAAAAAAGCCAGCGTATACTATTCATAAAAAAATATATTTTCCAAAAAAACAAGCTAATGGAGGAGTAGATTTTGTGTTACAACAAAATAAGCATAGGAATACAATTTTTATAGTAGATGAATCTTCTATGATTCCTGATTCGAGACAAAATCAAAAACTATTTGAAAATGGTTCTTTGTTAGACGACTTGATTTCTTTTGTAGATCGTGGGCATGAGTGCAAACTCATTTTTATTGGTGATACAGCACAGCTACCTCCTGTTAAACTAACTTTAAGTCCCGCTTTAGATGCAGATACTTTACGGATAGATTACAGAAAAGAGGTTGTAGAAATAGAATTGGATGAAGTTATGCGTCAGCATGAAAACTCGGGTATTTTGGCGAATGCAACACACTTAAGGCTTTTAATACAAGAAGATGCGATTAATTTTAAGTTCGATTTACATTATCCAGATATCATTCGATTAGAGGATGGTTATGATATAGAAGATGCTTTGGTTTTAGCTTATGAAAATGAAGGAGTAGAGGATACTGCTTTTATTGTTAGGTCTAATAAAAGAGCGAATCAATACAACCAGCAAATACGTTTAAATATTAGAGGTCAAGAAAATGAAATTTCTGCAGGAGATTTTATTATGGTTGTTAAAAACAATTATTTTTGGTTAAAAGAATCTTCTGACGCTGGTTTTATTGCAAACGGAGATATTTGCCAAGTTTTAAAAATTTTTGCTATTAAAGATTTGTATGGTTTTAAATTTGCAGAAGTAGAAATAAGAATGATTGATTACCCTCATATGCCTCCATTTGAAACAGTTTTATTATTGGATACTATTACAAGTGAAAGTCCATCTTTAACCTACGAAGAATCTAACAAGTTGTATCAAGCAGTTCGTGAAGATTATGCTGAAGAAAAATCGAAATTCAAACAGTTTTTAGCCATTAAAAAGAATCCATATTTTAACGCATTACAAGTAAAATTCTCTTATGCAATGACTTGTCATAAATCTCAAGGAGGGCAGTGGAATACGGTTTTTATAGAGCAGCCTTATTTGCCAAATGGAGTTTCTAAAGAGTATTATAGATGGTTGTATACTGCAGTGACAAGAACGCAAGAAAAATTATATTTAATTGGTTTTAAAGATGAATTTTTTAAGGACTAATTCCAAGAATAATTTAATGTAATTTTTCCAAATTTATTTCCATTAATATACCTTAATCCTTTAGATTTACTGGTGTTGTAATTAAAAGAATAGCCAAAGTTAAATTTTTTTAACGTGAACTTTATTCCTAACTCTAAATTATAAATTAGAGGTATAATTTCTCTTGTAATTTCACTTGTATTATTTAAAAAACTACCTTGAATAGTAGCATTATAAAGCGCATAGCTAAGTAAAGGTTTTATGTAAATAAAGGATTCAGGTTCATTATAGTGATTTGTGTGACTTCCGTTTAATTGAGTTTTATAAGCTATAGAATTCATTATTTTTTGAAGTGGAAGTAGACCTAATCTAACATTAATGCCAGTATTAACTGCAGTATATGTAGTTCCTAATTGCACGTGATTTTCCCAATTTAAGTCAAAAAAATTGGCTTCATTCATAAATAATTGTTTAATAAATGATGCATTTAAAGAGATACTTAGTGCGTTTTGAATTTGATACTCCCAACCTTCTGCTTGCTTAAAATTAAAAGTTGTATGAATAAAATCTTGTATTTCTTGTCCGTATGCAGCTGGTCCAATTACACCGATTTCTATTGAAAATTTAATAATTTTATGATCTTTAAATACGTTTTTTACAGAAAAGCCACCAAATAAATGACCAGCAAAAGGTCTATCATGTTCTTTTTTTAACGGAGCTATAGGTTTGTATGGACTGAACATTTCATGACTTAATTGCCATTCTATGATTTTTTTATCTATTTTAACGTCTTTTACTTTACTTAAGTAACTGTAATTTAAAAAGACACCGTTAGTGTAATATCGATCTCTTTTAAAGGAAACATATAAATCATTATCTGAAGTTACACTCAGTTCTTTAGAGAATTTTTTTTGAGATAAAGTGTTAAACGATAAAATTGAGAAAACAATAAATATTGACTTTTTCATCTCAAACAAATATAATTTTTAGAACTTAAAATGATAAATATTTAACAGTATTATTAAAAAAAGGTTTTATTTTTAGGGTTCTTAAATTTAATAAAAGATTTATGAGTAGATTAACGGAAGAGGATTTTAACAGCATTTCTAGTACTAAAGATTTGTTATCTATTTTAGAAGAGAAAAATATTTCTTTTGATAAAGTAGAAGAAACACTTTCTTATAACGAAGAATTACGAATGCTTCAAATAGAATTGGTAAAACTACAAAACCATATTACCCATCATAATAAAAGAGTTGCAGTTATTTTTGAAGGAAGAGATGCAGCTGGTAAAGGAGGTAACATTCGAAGGTTTATGGAGCATCTTAACCCGAGATCGTCTCGATTAGTAGCTTTAAATAAGCCCACTGAAATTGAAAAAGGACAATGGTATTTTCAAAGATATATTAAAGAACTTCCTAACCCAGGAGAGATTGTTTTCTTTGATAGAAGTTGGTATAATAGAGCTGTAGTAGAACCTGTAATGGGTTTTTGTTCTAAAGCACAGTATAAGCAATTTCTCGTTCAGGTTCCAGAGTTCGAGCATATGATGTATGAAGACGGAGTAATAATTATAAAATTTTGGTTATCAATAACAAAAGAAGAGCAAGGGAAACGTTTTGAGGGTAGAAAAGAGACTCCATTAAAAAGATGGAAATTTAGTCCTGTAGATAAACAAGGACAAATTCTTTGGGATAAGTACACCTATTACAAAGAAGAGATGTTTTCAAAGACACATACCTCTTATAGCCCTTGGGTAATTGTTAAAACCAATGAGAAAAAGTTAGCTAGACTAGAGGCCATTAGACATGTACTCTCTCAGTTCGATTATGATGGAAAGTTAGAATCTGCTACTCCATTAAACCCAGATCCAAATATAGTAATGAGGTACTACAGGTCTAGTATTCATAAAATAGATTAAATTATGGAGAATACATTATCAGAATTAGATATCAAAAAATTAAATTCTAGTAAAGGCTTACTGGCGCTTTTGTCTAAACAACCTTTAAGTGTAGAAAAAGCTTTAAGATATGTAAATTACCAAAAAAGACTTAAAAAACTACAGGTAGAACTTATTAGAATGCAAACTTGGGCAATTCAGAATAACGAACGTATTATTGTAGTTTTTCAAGGTAGAGATGCTGCAGGAAAAGGAGGAGCTATACGTAGAATTACAGAAAGAATAAATCCTCGTTTTATGCGGATTGTTGCATTGCCTAAACCTACTAAAGATGAGCAAAGTCAATGGTACTTTCAACGTTATGTAGAACAATTGCCAAAAGCAGGTGAAATGGTTTTCTTTGATAGAAGTTGGTATAATAGAGCAGTAGTAGAACCCGTAAACAATTTTTGTTCTCAAGAAGAGTATAAAACATTTATGAATCAGGTGAATGACTTTGAGCGTATGATTTTAGAATCGGGTATACACTTGGTTAAAATTTATATGTCAATTTCTAAAAAAGAACAAGCCAAACGTTTTGCAGAAATAAAAAGCGATCCATTAAAGCAGTGGAAAATGACAAAGTTAGATGAGAAAGCACAAGATCTTTGGGATCAATATACAGAGTACAAAAATGCAATGTTCGAGAAAACAAATACCGTTTCTTCTCCATGGAAAATTATAAGAGCAAACAGAAAAACAGAAGCCAGAATAAATGTAATTAATCATGTTTTAAAAAGTATCCCCTATGATAAAAATTTAGAAATTTAGAGGCTATTATTAATTGATTAAAAAAAAAAGAACATAAATTTTAGTTCTTTACTTCTTAACATGAGCAATTATAATCTTAAGTTAGTTTTGAGTTTTTTTTTAGGGCTTCAACTAACATTTTCTCAGAATGCCCCAGTAGCTAACAATGATAGCTATGAGGTAGAAAGAAATACAATTTTAAACGATGATTCTCCAGGAGTACTAGCAAACGATTCTGACCCTGATGATAATTCTTTATTTGTAGTTAGTTTTACTATTAATGGTTTAAATTATAGTGCAGATAACACAACTAGAATAACAGAGGGAGTTTTTACATTAAACGAAAATGGTAGTTTTGTTTTTGAACCAGTTCAAGATTTTTTAGGAAATTTTCCTACAGTCAGTTATACTATTTCGGATGGTGCTTTTACAGCTACAGCTACTTTAAACATTACTGTGATTTTACCACCAATAGCTCCAATAGCAAATGAAGATATATTTATTACTGAGCAAAATACAGCACTAATTGTTAATTCTCCAGGTGTATTACAAAATGATACTGATGAAAATGATGATGTTTTATTAGTAACCGGTTTTACTATTAATGGTTTAAATTATAGTGCAAATGAGATTGCAACTTTTGGAGAGGGAGTCTTTACATTAAACGAAAACGGTAGTTTTGGTTTTGAACCTTCATTAAATTTTATAGGTGATTTACCAGTAATAATGTATACTATTACTGACGGAACCTTTGTAACTTCAGGAGATTTAAAAATTTCAGTTGTTTTTCCTCCAACACCACACATTACTTTTGATGATTATGATACTGTAGAAATTAATACCATTTTAAGTGTTGATGCTTTAGGTGTTTTAGTAAATGATACAGATATCAATAATGATGTTTTAACAGTAACGGAATTTGTAATTAACGGGGTTGGTTATCCAGCAGGAACAGAAGCTACATTTGCAGAAGGTAGTTTTACGCTAAATGCAGACGGTAGTTATCAATTTATACCCACAACTGATTATTTTGGAGATGTTCCTACGATTATATATAAGATAACTGATGGCAGTTTTATCGGGCAAGCGCTTTTGTATTTTACAGTTGAGAGAACAACAGATTTATTAAATATAGTTAGTTTTAATAGTTGTAATCAAGGATACACTGTAGATGGTGAGTATAAGGCAATATATACTGTTGTATTAGAAAACACAAGCACAGCAAGAGATTATAACGAGTCTAGTTTGTTAAAAAACATCAATTTGCAAATTGATTTAGAACAAACTTTTGGTTTGGGCTGTATTGTAGAAGTTTCTGAAATAGAGGTTTTTAATAACTCTTTTACTAGAGATTTTATCAATAACACAGGATATCCAAGAGAATTTGATCAGAATGCAATTGATACTAATTTTTTAAATGCAACTTCAACTTCTTTTTTTAGTCAAGATGCAATCGATAATTTAACTCTATATCCCAGACAGAGTATGACGTTATCATATTGCGTTACTATTAATCCATTTTGTAATGATAGACCAAGCCCAACTCCTTCTGGTTCTGGCATCGATTTTACCAGTATCATAAATATTACTGCCAATAGAGGAGAAAGACAAGAGTCATTAACATTAACAGATTTTCATACTTCTGAGGCTATTGT
>JBDNBB010000095.1:0-3609 GCA_039768135.1 Polaribacter sp. | reverse complement strand
CTTTAACGGTTTGTATGTAGATGGAGATAGAGAACGTATTCCTTATGAAGCAGATGCCTACCTGAACCAGTTAAGTCATTATACCACGGATAGGGAATTTGCCATGGCAAGACGTACTATAGAGTATTTCATGAAAAACCCAACTTGGCCAACAGAATGGCAACAACATGTTGCATTATTAATTTATGCAGATTATATGTATACTGGCAATTCAGAATTGGTAGAACGTTATTATGAAGCTCTAAAGCACAAAACATTGTATGAGTTATCTAATGAAGATGGTTTAATTACATCAACAAAAGTTACAGAAGAATTTATGTATAAGCTTGGTTTTGAGAAAGGATATAAAAAACCATTGACTGATATTGTAGATTGGCCTTCAAAGAATTTTGCAGGTAGTAAAACAAAAGGAGAAAGAGATGGTTTTGTATTTAAACCATATAGCACAGTTATTAATGCTTTCTTTTATGAGAATATGAAAATTATGGCTGAGTTTGCTAAACTTTTAGGAAAAACACAAGAAGCTTTAGATTTCGAATATAGAGCAGCAAAAGCTAAAAAAGCAGTAAACGAACAAATGTTCGATAAAGAACGTGGTGTTTATGTAGATGGAATTGGTACAGACCATACATCTTTACACGCAAATATGATGCCTTTAGCATTTGGTTTGGTTCCAGAAGAGCATTATCAAACTGTGGTAGATTTTGTAAAATCTAGAGGTATGGCTTGTAGTGTGTATGGAGCACAATTTTTAATGGATGGTTTATATAATGCTGGTGAGCAAGATTATGCACTTGAATTATTAGTGAGCAAAGCAAAAAGAAGTTGGTATAATATGATGAGAGAAGGATCTACAATTTCTTTAGAAGCTTGGGGTTATGAATATAAAATTAATTTAGATTGGAATCACGCTTGGGGTGCAGCACCAGCAAATGTAATTCCTAGAGGATTATGGGGTATCAAACCAAAAACTCCAGGATTTGCTATTGCTACAATTAAACCTCAAATGAGTAATTTAAAACAGAGCTCAATAGAAGTGCCAACAGTAAGAGGAACTATAAAAGCGAGTTTCAAACATAATGGACCAAGATTACAGACGTATGAAATCGAAATTCCAGGAAATATGGTGGCAGAATTTTCTTTAAACGGTTCAGAAGGAAAAGAATTTATCCATAATGGAGAAAGCGTTCCATCTGCATTTAAAATTGTGAGATTAACTCCAGGAAAACATACTATTCAATTGAAGATTAATTCATTTTAATATTAAATATTGTAATTTGTCAAAAATATAATCGACATAATAAAAGGTAGTTTTTACTACCTTTTGTTGTTTTCAATATAATATTAAAGTTTTTTTTTGATAGACTAAATTCTTCTCATTATGAAAAAAATACTCTTATTAATACTGACTATTTGTTTTTTAAATACAATTAATGGGCAAACTAAATTATCAGCAACATTAAAAAGTGCTACTAAAGTTACAAAAGCAGATGAAGGAGGTTTATATTTTGCTGGTACAAAAGATTTAAATTACAGATTTGGCAAAAGAATTACTCCTCATGGAGATTGTGTAGATGTTATTAATGGTTATGTGTTTGTTACTTGGTATAAAGGAGGTATGGATAAACGTAATTTAATGCTATCTAGAAAAAATTTAATTGTAGAGGATTCACCTTGGGTAACTATCGAATTTCCACACCAACATGTTGGTCAATCAGGAGAAATTATAAAAGGAACAGGTATTAGAGGAGACTCTCATAATACTGCAGCTATTGGAGTAAGTACAATTGATGGTACTATTCATATAATCTATGATATGCATGCGTATGCTAAATCTAGTTTACCAAACGATTTTTTCAATTATTCAGTTTCAAAAAAGAACATGGCTTTTGTGCCAGATAATGAGTTTTCACTAGATATTTTTAATGCAAAACGTAACTATCTAAAATCAGGTCAAGATTATGAAAGGATGACATATCCCATGATTCATAGAGCAGATGATGGAAGCTTAATTGCTAGATACCGAAAAGGAGGCTCAGGAAATGGAGATATTTTATTAGCTCATTATAATGGTACTTCTTGGTCTAATAATTGGATATATCATGAAGGTACTTTAGATTTACCAAATAGAAATAATATGTATGGAGGTGAGCGTTTTTTAAATGGTAAGTTTTATGCTGGTTTTTCTATAAGATATTCTACAAATAATAGCGAAGATACTAGCAATGGTTATATGTTAAATAGTGGTTTGTATTATGCATATACAAACGAAATACCAAAAAACAATTCAAGTCAATGGTTTGATGTAAATGACAATACTATTTCGCTACCCATAAAAAATAATATTGATTCTTCACAAGACCCAGTCCAAATAGCACAACCAGGAGACGATTTTGGAACAGCAATAAACCCTAGAAGTTCTAGCGATCCTGCTTGGACAGTCACAGAAAATGGTGCGATTCATTTTATACAGCGTGTTGATAATATCAATGTTCATTATTACAAAAAAGCTACAGATGCTAATTTTTCTAAAAATGCTGGTGGTTTAATTCCAAATCCAGAAACTAGAGGAGAAATTTACAGCTATAAAAATCATGTTTTTATGGTAGAACTTTTAAACGGAAAAGTGAATATTAAAACTACTTTAGAAGGTGAAAACAATTGGGAAGTAATTTATACAGGTCAAGAAACGATTTCTTTTGATCATTTTGACGCTTTTGTTGAGGCAGATAAACTCTATGTGTATATGATGGAAGATACTGGAGATAATACAGTAGGTGTGGGAGATAAGCGTCCTTTGTATTTTCAAGAATTTAATTTGTCTGAAACAACTGTTCCAGTAGATATAGAACCTATTTTGATTATTGAGGCTGAAGATTTTACAATAGCTTCTACTGATATTACGATTGGTACAAATGCTGCAGCTTCTGGTGGCAAATACATAGATTCTTTTAGAAGTAATCAATTTTTAGAATATAAATTTAATATTACAGATGCAGAAGATTATGATATTGTGCTGTTTGTAGCTGTTAGAAATAAAGACGATTCTACTATGGATGTGCAAATAAATGAACAAAACTATGACAATTTCTTGGTTGAAAAAACAGGAGATTGGAGTGTTTATGGAGAAAATAGAATTGAAAATGTGAGTTTAAAACAAGGAGAAAATACCATAAGACTTACTCAAAAACGTTCGCTTTCTAGTGAGCCAGATAAAATTGAAATTTTCTCAAAAGAAGCACTAAGAATTCATAATTTTAATAAAAATAATATTACCATTTATCCAAATCCTAGTAATGGTATTTTCAGAGTAAATACATTTATTAAAAATGTTCAATATAAATTGATAAGTCTTCAAGGTAGCATTTTACAGCAGGGATTTGTAAATCAAAATCAGCTCAATTTTTCTAGTTACGCTAAAGGTATTTATTTATTACGATTAAATTCAGATGATAATAATACTTTGATGAAGCGAATAATTATAGAATAAAACAGAATAAACAGTTTTTACTTTTTTTTGAGATTATCTATTACAGAAAGAGATCACGTAATCTTTTTTGTATTAATTAACTGCAATAGTTTTTAGAAACAACACTACCTATTTATATG
>JBDNBB010000094.1:0-7138 GCA_039768135.1 Polaribacter sp. | reverse complement strand
TTTTATTTTTCTATATTTAAGATCTATTCTATCATCCTTTCGTACAATTTGATTATGCTAATTAAATAAGGTTAACACCAATGTTTTTTCTTTTTTTTTATTTTAAATATTATACTAAATCTCCAATTATATAACAAAATATTTTTCATAGAATCTATCTTTCATTCGCAAACACTCCATATGATTAGTATTTGTAAAATAACACATTACCAACAATTTGTCTGAAAAGCTTTCTGTAATTTTCAGTTTTAAAGTTATAATTTAAAATCAATAATAAGAAAATTTTATAACTAACTAGAAGTATCAGTTATCGTTGAATTAAAAATCAGGACAGAGCAGGATATAATTAAAGTATTAAAAAACTAGAATTGTAACTATAAAAACAATTTACTAAAATGGAATACCATTTAGGATTAGATATAGGAAGCTCTTCCATTAAAGCAGCATTGGTAGAAATTGAATCTGGTAAAAGTTTAGGAGTTGTTCAGGAACCTAGAGAAGAAATGGGTATGTTCGCTCAAAAAAATGGTTGGGCAGAACAAGAACCAAACGATTGGTGGGTTCACATTTGCAAAGCAATTACGAACTTAAAAGAACAATATAACATCAATAAAAATCAAATAAAAGGCATTGGTATTTCTTACCAAATGCACGGTTTGGTTCTTGTTGATAAAAAAGGGAACCCGCTTCGTAAATCTATTATTTGGTGCGATTCTAGAGCTGTAGAAACTGGCAATAAAGCTTTTGCAGAAATTGGTAAAGACAAATGTTCAAAGTATTTATTAAACTCACCAGCAAACTTTACAGCATCAAAATTAAAATGGGTAAAAGAAAATGAACCAGATATTTATAAGCAGATCTATAAGTTTATGTTACCTGGAGATTATATTGCTTATAAATTTTCAGATCAAATAAATACTACAATTTCTGGTTTATCAGAAGGCATTTTTTGGGATTTTAAAAATAATTCAGTTGCCGATTTTCTGTTTGAATATTATGAAATAAATCAAAATTTAGTTCCAGATATTGTAAACACTTTTGGTTTTCAATCTAAAGTCGATGAAAAAGGGGCTCAAGAAAGTGGAATTGCAGTTGGAACTCCTATTTATTATAGAGCTGGAGACCAACCAAACAACGCATTATCATTAAACGTTTTTAATCCTGGAGAAGTTGCAGCAACCGGTGGAACTTCTGGAGTAGTTTATGCTGTTACAGATAGTTTATCGGTTAAAGAAAGCTCAAGAGTTAACAACTTTGCGCACGTAAACTATCAAAAAAATGCAGCAACAAGAATCGGCAAGTTATTATGTATTAATGGAGCAGGCATACAATATCGTTGGTTGCTTAATAACTTGGCAGTTTCATCCTATGAAGAAATGAACTCATTAGCTTCAGAAATCTCTATTGGTTCAGATGGCGTTTACTTAATTCCCTTTGGTAATGGAGCTGAAAGAATGCTAAACAATAAAGAAATTGGTACTCGAATCGTAAATATGAATCTTAATAATCATCACAAAGGTCATTTATGCAGAGCTGCTTTAGAAGGTATTGCGTTTTCATTTGTCTACGGAATGGAAATTTTAAAATCAGATGGTATTAATCCAACAGTAATTAGAGCTGGAAATGACAATTTATTCCGTTCAGAAATTTTTTCAAATACAGTTGCCACCTTAATAGGACAAGAAATAGAAATTTACAATACAACAGGTGCTATTGGTGCTGCAAGAGCCGCAAACTTACACACAGGAGATTTTAAAAAATTCAGCAAATCGATTATGGATAATGATCATATTATGACATTTTTGCCTTTTGAAGACAAAAAACCATATTCAGAAGCTTACAACAACTGGAAAAAAGAATTAGAATTAATTTTAAATAAATAATAGTTGTTGGTTTGTTATATCATTAATTACCAAAAACCATAAACAAACAACTAAAAACCAAAACAATGACAAATAAAGAATACTTTAAAGGAATTAAAAAAATAGAATTTGAAGGCAAGGAATCAAATAATCCTTTAGCATTTAAATATTACAATTCAGAGCAAGTAATTGCTGGCAAAAAGATGAAAGATTGGTTTAAATTTTCAGTCGCCTATTGGCACACTTTCTGCGGACAAGGTTCAGATCCTTTTGGCCCTGGAACTCAAAATTTTGCTTGGGATCAATCTTCAGATCAAATTCAAGCAGCAAAAGATAAAGCAGATGCTGCTTTTGAATTTATCACCAAAATGGGTTTTGACTATTTCTGTTTTCATGATTACGATTTAATTCAAGAGGGTGCAACTTTTGCAGAATCAGAAGCAAGATTAAATACAATTACAGATTATATCAAAGGCAAACAAGCTGAATCTGGCATCAAATTATTATGGGGAACAGCAAACTGTTTCTCAAATCCACGTTATATGAATGGAGCTTCTACAAATCCAGATTTTAATGTAGTTGCAAGGGCTGGTGGACAAGTAAAATTAGCTTTAGACGCAACCATTAAATTAGGTGGAGAAAACTACGTTTTTTGGGGAGGTAGAGAAGGTTATATGTCTTTGTTAAACACGGATATGGGACGTGAGTTAGATCATATGGCTCAGTTTTTAACAATGGCAAGAGATTATGCAAGAGCACATGGTTTTAAAGGAACTTTTTTCATTGAACCAAAACCAATGGAGCCAATGAAACATCAATACGATTTTGATTCTGCAACTGCAATTGGGTTCTTAAAAGAATATGGTTTAGACAAAGATTTCAAAATGAATATTGAAGTAAATCATGCTACTTTAGCACAACATACTATGCAACATGAAATGGCAATTGCAGCCAAAGCAGGAATGTTAGGAAGTATCGATGCAAACAGAGGCGATTATCAAAATGGTTGGGATACAGATCAGTTTCCAAACAATATTCAAGAAACTACAGAAGCAATGTTAGTTTTCTTAGAAGCTGGTGGTTTACAAGGCGGAGGTGTTAATTTTGATGCAAAAATTAGAAGAAATTCTACAGATATGGAAGATGTTTTTCATGCACATATTGGAGGAGCAGATACATTTGCTAGAGCTTTAATTACTGCTGATAAAATTATGCAATCATCATCTTATAGCACTTTAAGAGAAAAAAGATACAGTTCTTTTGATAGTGGACAAGGTAAAAACTTCGAGACTGGTAAATTAGAATTGTCCGATTTGTACAAAATTGCACAAGAAAATGGCGAGTTAAGTTTACAAAGTGGAAAACAAGAGTTATTCGAGAACATTATCAATCAATACATTTAATAAATAAGACCATTTAGATTAAGTAATCTAAATGGTCTTATTATATTTAGTTTCTTTAGAGTAAGTTTTATCAATTAAATAATAATTAACTAAAACACAATATGGGAAAATCAGCAAAATCAGGATATCTATTAAAACTAACATTAGTAGCTACATTAGGTGGTTTACTTTTTGGATATGATACAGGAGTAATTTCAGGAACAGTAGGTTCTTTAGATAGTTTTTTTGTAATTCCCAAGGGATTATCAGAAACTGCAGCAAGTGCTTTCAAAGGTTTTTTAGTTTCTAGTGCACTAATTGGCTGTATTGTTGGTGGAATTTTTGGAGGCTTAATTAGTAAAAAAATTGGTAGAAGAAATGGATTAATTTTAGCAGCAATTTTGTTTTTAATATCTGCTTTAGGTTCTGCCATGCCAGAAATGTTTTTAGCACCTATTGGTGAATTAGATCATACCTATTCAACAATCTTTATTCTATATAGAATTATAGGTGGTATTGGTGTTGGTTTGGCCTCTATGCTGTCGCCTCTTTATATCGCAGAAATTGCTCCTGCTAATAGTAGAGGTAAATTAGTTTCCTACAATCAATTAGCTATTGTTGGTGGTTTTATGGTAGTTTATTTTGTAAATTATTTTATTTCTAAAACAGGTGGTTCAGATGCTTGGTTGAATGAAATTGGCTGGAGATGGATGTTTGCTTCAGAAATAATACCAGCTGGATTATTTTTAGGTTTATTATTTTTAGTGCCAGACACCCCACGTTCTTTAGTACTGCGAAATAAACCTGAGGAAGCATTAAGTGTTTTAACAAAAGTGAATGGAGAAGAAAAAGGAATTGTAATTTTAGAGGAAATAAAAGATTCTATGGATGAAAAAATATCCAGAAATCTTTTATCTTTTGGTTGGTTAGTAATTGTAGTAGGTATTTTATTGTCAATTTTACAGCAATTTGTAGGTATTAATGTAGTTTTATATTATGCGCCAGAAATATTTAAAACAATTTCTTCTGGCACAGATACTGCTTTATTAATGACAATTATAGTAGGTATTGTAAATTTCTTATTTACAATTATAGCTATAAAAACAGTTGATAAATACGGTAGAAAACCATTAATGGTTATTGGTGCATTAGGTATGGCAATTGCTATGTTATCTCTTGGCTTTGTGTTCTTTTCTGGAGCAACAGGATATTTAGCATTATTTTGTATGATGTTATACGTGGCAAGTTTTGCTATGAGTTGGGGACCAGTAACCTGGGTTTTGCTATCAGAAATTTTTCCAAATAAAATTAGAGGTAGAGCTTTAGCTATTGCAGTTGCAGCTCAATGGATTTCTAACTATTTAGTATCATTAACTTTCCCAATGATGAACGATAATTCTTATCTATCAGAAAAATTTAATCATGGTTTTGCATATTGGGTTTATGGAATCATGAGTATTTTAGCTATGCTATTTATTATAAAATTTGTTCCAGAAACAAAAGGTAAAACGTTAGAAGAAATGGAAGAGCTTTGGAAAAAATAATTTTCTCTTATAAAAAATAATAAGTTGTTTCAAATAAATCATATTAAAAATCAAAAAACTAATAGTAATGTATTAGAAATATCTAATGCTAAAAATAACAGTTTTGCGAAAATTAGTTTAAATAAAGGTGCAAGTATACAAGAACTCACAATTGGTAATCATTCTATTATTAAAGAAATGAAGTCAATACCATATTCTAAAACATATGCCTCATCTTTGCTATTTCCTTTTGCTAATAGAATTAAAAATGGAACTTACAATTATAAGGCAGAAAAATTTCAATTAGATATAAATGAGATAGAATTACATAATGCAATGCATGGTTTAGTCTACAATAAAACTTTTGAAGTAATTAATGAAAATTGTGATAGAAATTCTGCATCTATAAAACTCGTCTACAAAGAAAAAAACTTGAACAAAGGTTTTCCTTACACCTACTCATTTTATGTAGAATATATATTAACAAATACTGCATTAACTATTAATGTTGAAGTAGAGAATACAAGTTCAAAAAGTTTTCCTTTTACAATTGGCTGGCACCCATATTTTTTTAGCAGTAATTTAGAAAATTCTAAAATTGTATTCGATGCAAAAAAAAAGTTGAAATTAGATGAAAAATGTATAACAGAAAAAGTTATAAATAACATACATTCAAAGGGTTTTACTATAAAAAATATATTTTTAGATGATTGCTATGTTTTAGATGATAACAAAGAAGTTGTCTTTAAAACACCATATTATAAGTTGACTTTAAATTCATCTGAAACAGATTCTTATGTTCAACTTTATACACCACCATATAAAAACGCTATTGCCATAGAACCAACAACAGGTGTTTCAGATAGTTTTAATAATGGGATCGGTTTAAAAGAATTATTACCCCAAAGTAAATATATAATTAATTGGAATTTAAAGGTTGAGTCAAATAGCAAGAAGTAAAATATATTTTAATTTCTTTTTGTTTTATTAGTGTTTTGTATTTCTCTATAGTTAGTTGTAAAATTTAAAAATAACAACAAAAGTTGTAACGTACATCTTTTACACAAACTATTAAAACTATATATAAAAATCACGAATACAGCAAGACACCACATATAATATAAAATTAATATCCATGAAAATATTTATAATAAATTTCAAAAAACAACTATTTCTATTTTTTTGTGCATTCTTTTTTTTATCAGGATTTTCACAAGAAAACGACCCTAAAATATTGGTTTTCAGTAAAACAACAGGTTTTAGACATAAATCCATTCCAGCGGGTATTAATTACTTTGTGAATTTAAAAAAAGAAACGAATTGGAATCTAGATTTTTCTGAAGATGCAAATGATTTTTCTATAGATAATTTATCAAACTACAATGTTGTTATCTTTTTAAACACCACAGGAGATTTATTTGATGAAAATCAAAAAAAAGCATTTCAAAAATACATTGCAAACGGAAATGGCTTTGTAGGAATTCATGCTGCCACTAACACCGAAGAGCAATGGCCTTGGTTTACAAATATGGTGGGTGCTACCTTTAAAAATCATCCAAAAGTACAACCTGCAAAAGTTTTTATCAATAAAGAAACGAACCATCCTGCTGTAAGTCATTTGCAAAAAGAAGAAATTTTTAAAGACGAATGGTATAATTTTCAAAAACCTGTAGCGAAACATGTAAATGTATTAGTTTCTGTTGATGAAACTTCTTACAAAGGAAAAAAGATGAATACTAAAGAGCATCCTATTACTTGGTTTCATCATTATGATGGAGGTAGAATTTTTTATACAGGTTTAGGTCACACCAATGAATCTTATGAAGATATTCGTTTTAAAAAAATGATAAAAGGTGGAATTCTTTGGGCTGCAAATGTCAAACAAGTAAAAAAACCATCTACAAATAAATGGACACAACTTTTTGAAGGAGATTACACCAAAAATTGGGATGTATTTATAGGAGTACCTCATAAAACTATTAAAAATTTAGAAAATGTAAGTTTTGAAAGTGATGGTAAAAAAGGAATTCCTTTAGGGTTAAATAATGACCCTAAAAATGTATTTAATTTTACATCAGAAAACAATGAAAATGTACTGCACATTTCTGGTGAAATTTATGGAGCATTAATTAGCAAACAAGAATATGAAAACTATCATTTAAAGTTACAATTTAAATGGGGTGAAGAAGTTTGGGAACCTAGACTTTTAAGAGAAAGAGATAGTGGTCTTTTATATCATTCTTTTGGGCCTTACAGAACTTTTTGGAATGTTTGGATGTCTTCTCAAGAATTTCAGATTCAAGAAGGAGATCTTGGAGACTATTATGGTTTAGGCGGAACATCAATAGAGATTCCTTCAGAAAAAAGAGCT
>JBDNBB010000093.1:0-16374 GCA_039768135.1 Polaribacter sp. | reverse complement strand
TAATCTATTTGCTTTTTCTACTTTGATTTTAATTTTATACTGTTTTCTTTTATTGCTTATCATTGTAATTTTTAAAATAGAAATCTTAGCATTTTTTAATATATCATCTATTTCAAAATTTATTTACTTGCTGCCTTTGAATGTTTTTCTATTTGGCTTAATTTCTAATTTTGATTATTGGAATAATAGAAATGATAATTTTAAAGCAATCTCTAAAGGTCTTTTGGTAAAATCATCTACTATGAGTGCTACACAAATAGCAACTGGATATTCCACTTATGGTACTTTAGGATTGATACCAGGAATGCTTTTGGGTAACTTATTACAATTAGTGTATTTATTAAAAACATCTTTTAATAGTATACAAGTTTTATTCAAGAATGTATCTCTCTCTAAGATGATATTGTTGGCAAAAAAGTATAAAGACATTCCTATTTTTAATTCCATGATTAACCTTACCAATAATCTTTCTAATGAATTACCTGTTTTATTAATTACAAAATATTTTGGCTTAACCAGCTCTGGAATTTATGGTTTAGCTGTAAAGTTTATGAGAGCACCTATTGGTGTTGTACAACAATCTGTTAACCAAGTGTTTTTTAATAAAGCCACCAAAATCTACAATGACCAAGGAAATTTATACGAACTTGTTTTAAAAACTGCCAAGCATCTATTGCTAATTAGTGTAGTCATATTTAGTCCGTTATTCATCTTATCATTTTACCTAGAATTTTTATTTGGAGAAGGTTGGACAAATGTTGGTTTATATGCAAGGATTTTAATTCCGTGGTTATTTTTTGCTTTTTTAAGCAATCCTTTAAATTCTTTAATATTGATTTTAAACAAGCAAAAAATAATGGCTGTTTTAGATTTTACTTTGCTTGTATTTCGATTTTTAGCATTATTTTGTGGTTACTATTTTTATAATGATATTATTATAGCTTTAGCCTTATTTTCAATAGTAGGCATGATTTTTAATATTGTTATCTTTATCTATTTACTGCAAACATCAAAAGAAAAAAAGATTGCTTACTAATAACAATATTTACTTAAAGTTTAACCTCGGTTTCAAATGGTATAGCTCAAAATCTATAGCTGTAAAAGGGTATTTTTATGTTAATGATGTTTTCTATGAAAAAGAAGAGGCATTAATTTATTTAGAAAACTCGATTCAAGATAAACTAGATTTTAACAACCGAATTGAAACTCTAAATGGCGTTTTCACTTTTATTTATTTAGCAGAAGAATCTATTTTTATATATTCAGATATCACAAGAAGTTTTCCAATATTTTACACTCAACAAAACGATGAAATATTTCTTAGTGACGATATTTATTTTTTAAAATCAAAATTTGATATTCAAGAATTTGATCCACTTTCAGAAAATGAATTTAAAGGAGCCAATCATACTTTTGGAGATAAAACATTATTACAGAAAGTATTTCAAATTCAAGCCAGTGAACTATTAGAAATTAAAAAAAGTGTTATAGTTCATAGTAATTTTAAATTTACATACGCCATTGAAAAAGAAAGCAATTTAAATGCGATCGATTTAAGGCAAAAAGCTATTGATAGCTTTGAAAATAGTTTTAAACGTTTAATAAAATCTATAGATAACAAAACAGCTGTAGTACCTCTAAGTAGTGGTTTCGACTCACGATTGATAATCACTATGTTAAAGAAGTATAACAAAGAAAATGTTATTTGTTATACATATGGTAAATCATCAAGTTTTGAAATTAAAAAATCGAAAAAAGTAGCTGAAATTTTAGGATATAAGTGGATTTTTATAGAGTATGATGAAGCTTTAACGAACAACTTTTTAAATACCAATGAGTTTAAAAATTACATTGAATTTGCAGGTAAGCTTTCCTCAATGCCAAATTTACAAGAATACTTTGCAGTTAAGGCACTAAAAGAAAAAGAATTAATTCCTTCTAATTCAGTTTTCATTTCAGGTTATGCAGGTGATGTTTTAGGAGGCAGTGAGTACTTACACAGTATGCCAAGAGATATAAATCATCATGAACTAGCAGAAACAATTTTTGAAAAAAAACTGACTAATTACAATTTTAGTAACATTGAAAAGAAAGAAATTCAGGCAGATATTCTTTCTAAGCTTTCTAAATTTAATACCAACTTTCAGAATAAGTTAGGACAAACAATTTTAGATGACCATAATCTAAGAGAAAGAATCGCTAAATATATATTTAACTCTGCTAGCTATTATGCTTATTTTGGGTATGAATTTCGTTTTCCTTTTTGGGATAAAACATTATTAGATTTTTTTAAAGAAGTACCAATCAAATACAAATACAACAAAGGTCTTTTTAATGAAGTTTTAATCAATGCTTTTTTTAAACCATTTAATGTTTATTTTGAGGAAGATTTACAATCAAAACCTAAAAGCAAATTATCAAAAAAAATAAAAAAACAGTTAAAACCTTTTTTACCTACATTTATAAAAGAAAAGAAAGTAAGATTTAATGACTGGAATAATTATGAATTGATTACAGATCAAATGCTATTGTTTTTAAAAGACAAAAATGTAAAGGTGCATAGATCTTATAATAATTACAATGAAATCATTACACAATGGTATATTTATATTTCTAAAAACGAATTGGGTTAAATGTTTAAAAAACTAGATTTTTTCTTTTTTGGCTGGATTATAAACAGTGTATATCCTAAATACTATAGACCAAAATATGGCTATCAACGTTATTATATTTTGTTCTTTCATTATTTTATACCTCAAAAAATATTTCGCTTAAATCCAAAAGTGAAATGGCCTGTGCATTTCACTTCAAAAGTATTATCTCCAGAAAAGATTCAGAAAGGAATTCTATGTGATCCAGGTGACAATCACAACAACTATATTCAGGCCAACAATGGTATTATTTTTGGTTCTAACATTGAACTTGGTCCTGGAGTATCTATTATCTCATCAAATCATAAAACTGATAATCTAAGAGAACATACAAAAGGGAAACCAATTACAATCGGAAATAATGTTTGGATTGGAGCAAACTCAACTATTTTACCAGAAATTTCTATTGGTAATAATGTAGTTATTGGCGCGAATTCATTGGTTAATAAAGATATTCCTGACAATTCAATCGCAGTTGGCAACCCATGTAAACCAATCAAACAAAAAGAAAAATACATAGAAAATTTATCTCAAATTGTGTTTAACAAAAGTGTACCTAATAAATATAAAATGTTTTTAAGCACTAATGCTTAAAAACTTTACAAAAGCAAGCAGTTTATTATATTTTATTTGCTGATATTCTTTTGTTTCTGATCCAAAACTTAAAAAATATTTAGCGATACTTTTCAAAGAAGAGCCTCCAAAATTAAAGAAATGATATTTGTTATGATACTTCTGAATGGCAGTATGAATTAGGAATGTATTTTCACCATTTTTCCTGAAATTAAAATCGGTAGAAGATACTAAAATTGTTACTACGTTTTTATGTTTTAAAAAATATCCAGAAGCTACCAAATCATTATTATCATTATAAATAGACAACACCTCTCCTACTTTCTTTGCAATACAAATAGTTAATAATTGTAATAAATTAGAATAATCTTTTTCTACTATAAAAGGTGTTCTTTGTCCTACATTATTCTTAAATAATTGTATTAACTTTTTTGGATCATCATTCCATTTTACTTGGAGTTCTGCTTTAGCTGCTTTATGCAAGTCCTTTTTTCTATCCTTTCTAAAACCCTCAAGTATTTTGTTAGCATCTCTATTTAAATCTAAGACTTGCATTTGTTTGTTGACCAAAAAAGAAGAATCGTGTTGAATACTATTATCAATATTCAATTTACTTTCTACAAATTTAAATTTAGACAACAATACTTTATAAAACTGTTGAAAATCGACATCCTCATCAGTTGAAAAAAGACCTAATTCCAATATCCAAAAAGGTGGGTACGCATATTTAATTCCATATTTCCTTCTCCAACAAATAGGCATAACAGCTTTATAATCCTCTAAAACTAAAACACCCCAATTATCGGCAACAATGTCTAAGTACCAAGAAAATGCATAAACCCTTGATTGGATAGCTTTTTCTATACAATCATCATATTTAGCGACTTCTAAATCTTCTCTTTTAACGTATTTTACCATCTATGAAGTGGTTATTTTTAACATAGATTCATACAAACGTTTCCAGCCTTTCCACCTTAAATAATCACTTAATGTTTCATTATGAAATAAGGTAATAAATGTACCATTTACAGCTTTTACCTCATTTCTTAAATCTCTAATTTTACCCAAAGATTGTTTTGGGGTCAGTTTCATATAATCGTTTAAAGTGGTATCCATTAAAGCAAATGGAAAAACCTTTAAAGGAGTTTGAATTTCAAAATCTAAATCGTAAAAATAAAAAGGAGTACACGTACCTGCTCTAAAACCAACATTGCCTGCATAACCCATAGAATAATCTTCCTCTATTTCTAAATCTATTAAAAGTTGATAGGTTTCCGGTAAGCTAAATCTTAAGTAATGTTGCCTAGAACTTTCAATAGGAGTATTCGTTATCGTTTCTAAACGTTCTTTTTCTTTTTTAATTAATGTAGCATTTTTCATAGAAAAATAAGAAGGATGCAAACCTACTCTAGCGTAATCTACCATTTCTTTAATCAATAATCTATATTTACTTTTAGAAACAGAAACGTTAGTATCAAAAGTTGTGTAATCACCTACTAAAAAAAAGAAAATTGTTTTAACATTATAGGTATTTTGTAATCTTAATATAGTATTAAATGTGTTGTAAGGATCGTTCTTTAAATTTAAATTTACAGCTAACCTATTAATAACATTTAATATCCTAAATTTAAATATGTCATTCAAGTAACCTCCTACATTTCTTACAAAACTTTTATGCTTATAAGCAAAAGCATTGTCTATATCTACTGTAGAAATATAATTATAGCTTCTTCTGGTGTATTTATATTCTGGAAATTTCTGTTTTAAAACTTTTAGAAATTTAAACGCCCAAATATCGACTACAGGTTTTTCTAAAAATCCTTTTTTAAAAGCTAAACTTTGTTCTACAGTAAACCTACCATGTTTATCCTTTACATGAGGTAAATACTCTTCATAACGAGATATTAAATAAAAGCTAGCTGCAAAAATATCGTATGGAATTGATGATTTTGAATTGGTTGCAAAAAAACAAGGCACATTTTCCCAATTACGAATAATAATATCTAAATCGTTAACACCTTGCTCAAAAAGTAACTCGTTGCTTTTAATAAAAAATTCGTTTCCTAAAGGTGTTTTTGCATAACTAATCTTAGGGCCGTTATGTGCAACAAATTCCTCTACTTTACTTGTAAAATTTAAAGGAATCAATAACGTTCTTGTTACTATATGCTTAAAAATATAGCGAACTCTAGGTGTTATTTTATGTGAATAAATTAAAATCATTGTCTTTGTTAGTTTGCAGTCTAATTGTTTGTTTAGAGTAAATTATGGACTATATCTGCTAACTTATTTATTACTTACTACAAAACTCCCTCATCTGCAAAGCTAAAATACCATTTTTCGGTAATTATAAGATGATCTAAGAGTTTTATATCTAAAGTTGAACCAGCTAATTTTATTTTTTCTGTAAGTTGTTTATCTGCTTGGCTTGGTTCTAATTTTCCTGATGGATGATTATGACACACAATCATACCTACAGATGCCAACTCTAAAGCTCTTTTAAATAATAATCTAACATCTACAATTGTAGCCGTTAATCCTCCTTTACTCATTTGGATTTTAGCCAAAACTTTATTTGAATTGTTTAAAAATAACACCCAAAACTCTTCATGTTCTAAATCTCCAATAATGGGTTGCATTAATTCAAATACTGCTTTACTGCTTGTAATTTTTGGTTTCTCTAAGGCCGTTTCCAATTGTCTTCTTTTCCCCAGCTCTAAAGCTGTAATAATAGAAATTGCTTTTGCCTCTCCTATTCCTTTAAAAGTAGAAAGCTTCTCTACAGATAGTTTGGCGAGTTCGTTTATATTGCCATCAACCGTTTGTAAAATTCGTTTAGATAAAGCTACTGCACTTTCTTGCCTATTTCCAGAACCTATTAAAATAGCAATCAGTTCTGCATCAGATAAAGTTGATTTTCCTTTAGCTAATAGTTTCTCGCGAGGTCTATCATCCAAAGCCCAGGATTTTATTGTGAGTTTTTTCATGGTTGAATTTTTTCTAAAAATACCAAAAAATGACCTTTAAAAAAGAAAAAACCTTTTTAAAAGAAGTCTTTGTATACTTTTGTATCTTTGTAGCTCGTTACTATTATTTTTATATGAAAATTATTATAGCAGGCGCTGGAGATGTAGGTTTTCATTTAGCAAAATTACTTTCTTATGAATCTCAAGATACTTATATCATAGATTTTGATGGGGAAAAATTAAACTATATTAACAACCACCTAGACGTAATTACTCAGAAAGGAGATGCCACCTCAATTAAATTATTAAAAGAAATTGGTATTGATTCAGCAGACCTACTTATTGCTGTCACAGATAGTCAAAATACAAATTTCACCATCTCTGTTATTGGTAAATCTTTAGGAGCAAAAAAAACAATTGCACGTATAGACAATCCTGAATTTTTAAATGATTGTGAGGTAGATTTCTCTAAGTTTGGTTTAGACTTTATGATTTCACCACAAGAATTAGCAGCAAACGAAATTAAATTACTATTAAATCAATCTTCATTTAACGACACTGTTGCTTTTGAAAGCGGCCTTTTTAATGTAATGGGTACTGAACTTACCTATAAATCTCCATTGGTTGATTTGACCGTCAAAGAAGCCAAGCAAAAGTTTTCTAATGTTGATTTTATTACCATTGCTATAAAACGTGAAAATGTTGCGCAAACTATAATTCCAAGAGGAGATACTACCTATAAAATAGACGATCAAGTTTATTTTTCTGTACCTAATTACAGTATGCAAGATCTTTATCCTATTATTGGAAAAAAACAATTCGAAATTAAAAATGTACTTATTTTAGGAGGTAGTAGTATTGGAGAAAAAACAGCTAGAAGTCTTTGTGAAGATAATTTTAAAGTAAAACTGATAGAAAAGAATAGAGAAAAAGCAGAAATGTTAGCAGAAACTCTTTGTGATACTTTGGTAATTAACGGAGATGGTAGAGATTTAGAACTACTAGAAGAAGAAAATATAAGAGAAACCGATGCTTTTATTGCAGTTACTGGTAACTCTGAAACTAACATTATGTCTTGCTTGGTTGCTAAATCTAAAGGTGTTAAGAAAACTATTGCTTTGGTTGAAAATATGGACTACATAGATATTTCTCAAACAATAGGTATACAATCTTTAATTAATAAAAAATTAATAGCTGCAAGTAATATTTTTAAACATATTAGAAAAGGTGAAATTTTAGAATTGGCTAACCTTCATAATATTGATGCTGAAGTTTTTGAATTTGAAGTAAGACCAAATGCTAAAGTTACTAAACTCCCTATTAAAGATTTACGTTTTCCAAGAGAGGCTGTCTTTGGTGGCGTTATAAGAAATGGTAAAGCATTAATGTCTTTCGGAGATATGCAAATACAAAATGGAGATAAAGTAATTGTTTTTTGCCTACCAGAAGCTATAGGAACAGTAGAGCGTTTTTTTAATTAAAATGAATAATTTAAACTTTAAAATCATTTACCGCTTTTTAGGCATAACCGCTATCCTAAATGGATGTTTTATGTTCGTAGCCTTTCCTTTTAGTTTATTTTCTGATGAACAGGAAGCCTGGGGTATTTTAAATGCTGGTATTATTACTATTTTTATAGGGCTACTATTGTTCTTTTTTAATAAACCAGCACATAAAAATATTCAGAAAAAAGAAGGGTACTTAATTGTAACACTTGGTTGGTTAATTCTATCGATTACAGGAATGTTACCCTATTTATTATCTGGTGCAATTCCTTCTGTATCTAATGCTTTTTTTGAGACTATATCAGGATACTCTACTACAGGGTCTTCTATTTTAACAGATATAGAGTCTATGCCTAAAGGAATATTGTTCTGGAGAAGTGCAACACATTGGATTGGAGGAATGGGTATTATTGTATTAACTATAGCAATACTACCACTTTTAGGAATTGGAGGTATGCAGTTGTTTATGGCAGAAGCTCCAGGACCATCTGCTGATAAATTACACCCAAGAATTACAGACACTGCAAAACGTCTTTATTTAATTTATGTAGTGTTAACCTTTGCCGAATTCTTTTTATTAAAAGCTGCTGGTATGACTTGGTTTGACGCTATAAATCATGCTATGGCCACAGTTAGTACAGGTGGATTTTCAACAAAAAATAGCAGTATTGCTTTTTACAATAATGCACCCATAATACAATATATTATTTTATTTTTTATGTTTGTAGCAGGTACTAACTTTATACTTACTTACTTTGCATTAAAGGGGAAAATGAAAAAAGTGTATGAGAGTGAAGAGTTCAGATACTACTTTTTTGGAATTTTTAGTATTTCTATTTTAATTGCTATAATTATCATCTTTTTTAAAGATGAAACAATGGTAACTAGTCTTTCTCACCCTGAAATTTTTGGCAAAACAGAAAGTGCAATCAGACATGCTCTGTTTATGGTAACCTCTGTAGTTACAACAACGGGATTTGTTTCTGCAGATTTTACAATGTGGAATTATTTTGCAACTGCCATTTTCTTTGCCCTATTTTTTACAGGGGGTTCAGCAGGGTCCACTAGTGGTGGTGTAAAAGTGGTAAGACATATTGTAATGTTAAAAAATAGTTTTTTAGAATTTAAAAAAGCACTTCACCCTAATGCAATATTACCTGTAAGATATGATGGAAAAGCAGTAAATCAAACTATAGTATTTAATATCATTTCCTTTTTCATTATTTATATGCTTATATTTATAATGGCTTCTGTAACCTTAACTTTATTAGGTTTGGATTTTATTTCTGCATTAGGAGCAGCTGCTTCTTCTTTAGGAAATATTGGACCTGCAATAGGTTCTGTAAGCCCTGTAGATAATTTTGCACATTTAACTGCACCAGCAAAATGGTTTTGTTCCTTTTTAATGTTAATTGGTCGTTTAGAACTATTTACGGTACTTATTTTATTTACACCTTTGTTCTGGAGAAAAAATTAAACCAAATCTTTTAGAGCTTCAAAATCTAAACCACCATAATTACCCGAACTCATTAAAACAAGGACTGTATTTTTTAGTTCCTCACTAAATAAGAATTCTTTAAATTCTTGCGGGTTTGTGAAAATAATTAAATCATCTCTTTGAAAAGCGTCAGCTATTTGTTGTTTAGAAATTGTTTCTAAATGTTTTATTTCTAAGGCATGAGGAGAATAAAATACCACAGCTATGTCTGCAGCATCTAAAGCACCATTATATTCAGCTAAAAAATCTGCATTTAAACTTGAATAGGTATGAAGTTCTAAACAGGCAATAAGTGTTCTATTTCTATACTGTTCTTTTACTGCTTTTGTAGTTGCTGAAACTTTACTGGGACTATGAGCAAAGTCTTTAAAAATAACTGTTTCTGAGTTTTCAGAAACTTTTTCTAATCTTTTACTAGCTCCAGTAAAACTTGCTATTGCTTCATAAAAATCAACTTCATCAATACCCATATGTTGGCAAACCCATTTTGCACCAGCAAGATTTTGTAAGTTATGATTTCCAAAAATTTCTAAAGGTAAATCCCCTTCTTCTGTTTCTAAAAATGTGATTCCATTCTCGATACGGTGATTTGGGGTTTTATAAGGATATTTTTTAATATGATTCTCAGAAGACTCTACAACATCCTTTACATGTATATCCTGTTCATTATAGACCATGCTTCCACCATTTACCATAGCATCTGTAAAAATCTGAAACTGTTGTTTATAGTTTTCAAATGTTGGAAAAACATTGATATGATCCCATGCAATACCACTTATTAGAGCAATATTTGGTTTATACAAATGAAATTTAGGACGCATATCTATAGGTGAACTTAAGTACTCATCACCTTCCAAAACAATAAAATCGTTGTCTTTAGTTAAGTGTACCATAGTATCAAAACCTTCTAATTGAGCACCAACCATATAATCAACCTCTTTATCATGATAATTTAAAACATGTAAAATCATAGAGGTAATGGTTGTTTTACCATGTGAACCACCAATTACAACACGTGTTTTATCTTTAGATTGTTCATACAAAAATTCTGGATAAGAATAAATTTTCAACCCTAATTCTTGAGCTTTTAGTAGTTCAGGATTTTCTTTTTTAGCATGCATTCCTAAAATAATTACATCTAAATCTTGAGAAATTCTTTCAGGAAACCAGCCAAATTTTTCTGGTAATAAATTATATTTTTCTAAACGTGATTTGGAAGGATTATGAATGGTGTCATCGCTTCCTGAAATTTGATATCCTTTTTTATGTAATGCAATAGCAAGGTTGTGCATTGCACTTCCACCAATGGCTATAAAATGAATTTTCATGCTTAAATTTTAAAAGAGTAAAAATACAAAAAGCTATCTGCAAATATTGCAAATCTTTAAGGTAAAACTAATTAGAATATCGTGTTGAAAATAATGTGTTTCTAATATTTATTCTTTTATTTTTTTTCCAGCAAAACAACTCTTGTTGGAGTATCTCTTCCGTTTATGATACTCTCAGTACCTTTTGCTACTGCTTGAATCGTTTGCGTAATAACAGTCATATTTAATGTAGGTGCTTCATCAGATACCTGATGGTAATCTTTGTCTACATCAATTGCAGTTGTAGAAAACGTATGAGAAGGCACACCCAATCTTGCCAAAGAAGCATTATCTGATCTAAAAAATAAATTGAAATTCTTATATGGATCAGGAAAAAGCTGATACCCAGAACCTTCTAAATTCTTCTGAACTATTTTACCAAAATTAGATCTTTCAAAACCTGTTAGCCAAGCTGTATTTGGACCAAAGCTTGGGGTTTTACCAATCATTTCTAGATTGATACCAGCAACAAACTTGGCAGCATCTATACCTTTCCCAAAATGCGTAGAACCAATTAAACCCATTTCTTCTGCTGTAAAAGCAGCAAAAACAATGGTTCTTTCATTACCCATTTTCTTAAAATATTCAGCCAAAGCCAAAACACCTGTTACTCCAGAAGCATCATCATTTGCACCATTATAAATTAGATCTCCTTCTCCACTTTTTTTCATTCCTAAATGATCATAATGTGCAGAAATAATTATAAACTCCTCTTTTTTAGAATTACCCTCTAGAACTCCAATAATGTTAGCACTGGTAATTTCTTCTTTACTTCTTCTTGGTGTAAAGTTGAATGTTTGTCTGTATGAATCTAACCCATCAAAAGTGGTTAAACCTATTCTTTTGAATTCATCCTCTATATACTGAGCTGCCTTTTCTATACCTTCTGTACCCGATTTTCTACCTTGCATATCATCAGAAGCTAAGGTGTATAAATGTTTTTTAACCATTATAGAATCTATAAAAAAAGATTTTTTTACAGATTTAGTTATACCAGGTTTTACTGTTTTCTCTGTGGATTTTTTTGTGGCGTCACAAGCAGTTAACGAAACTGCAACTAGTAGTATGATAACTATTTTTTTCATTAATTTCATATTTTAAAAGTATAAATATAACTAATTTAAATCCGTATTTTTGCAAAAACATTTACAATGATGCTATCTGAAATTCCAAATATTAAACACACTGATGCTAATAACTTTTTTCTTCTATGTGGTCCATGTGCAATTGAAGGTGAAGATATGGCTTTACGAATTGCTGAAAAGGTAATTTCCATTACAGATAAATTAGCCATTCCATACATTTTTAAAGGAAGTTTTAAGAAAGCTAATAGAAGTAGAATTGATAGTTTTACAGGAATTGGAGATGAAAAAGCACTAAAAATTTTACGTAAAGTATCAGAAACGTTTAATGTACCTACAGTTACTGATATTCATGAGGTTTCTGATGCTTCAAAGGCTGCAGAATATGTAGATGTTTTACAGATACCTGCTTTTTTAGTTCGTCAAACAGATTTAGTTGTTGCTGCTGCAAAAACAGGAAAGGTTGTAAACTTGAAGAAGGGCCAATTTATGAGTCCTGGAGCCATGAAGCATGCCGTTCAAAAAGTAAAAGATGCTGGTAATAACAAAGCTTGGATTACAGATAGAGGAACAATGTTTGGTTACCAAGATATGATTGTAGATTTTAGGGGTATCCCTGAAATGCGCGAATTTGCACCTACAGTTTTAGATGTTACACATTCTTTACAACAACCAAATCAAACAGTTGGCGTTACTGGTGGAAGACCTGAAATGATTGAAACTATTGCAAGAGCAGGAGTTGTGAACAATGTAGATGGTCTATTTATAGAAACACATTTTGACCCTTCAAATGCAAAATCTGATGGTGCAAATATGTTGCATTTAGATAATTTAGAAGGTCTATTAAGTAACTTAGTTACCATAAGAAAAGCAATTACAGGTTTATAAAAAAATAGACAAAACGTAAAGTGACAGTAATTTTACTTTACGTTTTATCTTTTTAAAATCTTTTATTTAAATCCGATAGTATGCAATCTTTCAGCTATGTTTAAAAGAGCTATAACGAAGTGATTTTACTATTTTCTATTCTCAATAACAAGTGGTTTATTAAATTACTTAATAGTTTAGAAGTCCAAAATTAAACGTAAACATTTTTTTTTAATAACAGTCTCTACATTTTAACTATTTATGAAAAAACCAAAAAAAAATGTGCCCTGTTTTTCTTTCAGTGGACTAAGTAGTGTATTGATTGGAATTGTAATTTTAATTTTCTCTTATGGAATTCAATACGCTATAGAAGATGGAAACTTCATTGATAAAATGTTAGTTTTAAAAGGCAAACATCAGATTCGAAATTTTAATATATTAATGGTTATTATCGCTTTTTTGCTATTTCCAATATCAATATTTAGTGCTGAAAAAATAAAAAGTGAAAAATTAGGTCTTCACAAAATACATCAGAATATAATTAAAGTCCTTTTTAAATACACACTTACACTATGTGGATTATTTATTATTTTAATAATTATAAGTCAAAATAGTTTCTTCAGCTACATCACTCCTGTTTTCTTGGTATTTTATAGTTGTATATTAGCTGTTTTTGAACAAAAAAAGCAACAAGATCTCTTTCTAATTGTAGGGCTTTGTCTTTTTTTATCTCTTATTACTATAATGATTCCTTCATATTGGTATTATTCACTTTATATTCTTGGGGTTGCACATATTACCTATGGCATTAACAACAAAGAAAATTAAGTGTATTTTTTTTGTATTTTTCTAATAATATCCTCTAAACCATTTAGTTTAAGTTCGTAAATTAACTTAAGTTGATCTCCTAATTTGCCTTTAGGAAAACCTTTATTGTAATACCAAACCACATAATGTTCTGGTAAATCAATTAAATAAGTGCCTTTATATTTTCCAAAAGGCATTTTCATTTTGGCCAAGTCAATAAGAAATTGCTGATTTTTATCTAACAAATTTTAAGATTAAAAGTGAATTAAAATTTACTATTCTAAGCCATCTACATAATTCTGCAGATAAGAAAATCTAGTGGTTAGTTTACCATTTTCTGTCATTTTAGCTCTTTCTAAAATTCCATCTTTATCATCATTAAAAAAGGCAGGAATAACATGCTCTAAAAACATTTCTCCAAAACCTTCACTAGCATCTTTTGGTAACTCACAAGGTAAATTGTCTACTGCCATTACTACTATAGCATTTTCATTTTTATAATTTACCTCCTCTTCTTTTACAGGGTCATAACCATAAACAGGATTTTCTATGGTAGACGCTTTTATAGTTGAAGCCACTGGCCCATCTATATCGCAAGAAATATCTGCTATATATTTTATTTTAAAATTTTCATGTTTGGCATTTTCTCTTGTGAATAAAAATGGGGCTCTATCTCCATAAAAATGACCTGCTATAAAAAAATCAGTAACTGCAGCAAAACGCATAAAGTTAGATTCGTATTTCTCTGGATGCTTATAAAAATCGAAATTATCGATCACTAGGCCATCTTTTCTTTTATTATAATCTAAAACATCTGCTAAACAATAAACTGTTTCATGAAATGCTTTATTTAAATAGTCTTTGACAGAAACTTCTTTAATATTCATGGCATCTAACATTTCTTTAGCACCATAAGCTACTTTACCATTTCCTGTTAATAAAATTTTGATAGGAGAAAGTGAAATGTATTTTAATTGGGCAATCAACTCTTGCTGACTATCTAAAGTTTCTGCTTTTGGTAGTTTGAATGTTTCTGATGTTAACCCAATTGCTCTAAAACCATTATAGGCACCAACAATACCAGCATATCTTCCAAAACCAATTAATCTAGCTCCATTAGCTTGAATAATTGTTTCATGATCATAAAGCTCAATATTTTTATCTAAAACAGCTTGCAACAAAGCTCTATTATATGGCTGTTTCTTAATCGTATGACTAAAGAAAAAGTATTTCTTATTTGCTAATAAAGCGTCTATAGGCACCTCTTTTACACCTAAAAGCACATCACAACTAGAAATATCATCTGTTACTTTGATATTTTTATTTTGATATTCAGCATCACTAAAAATTCGAATATCTGATTGCTCTACAACAACTTTTGATTCAGGAAAATCTGATTTTAATTGAGCTAATTTATTAGGAGAAAAAACCACTCTTCTATCAGGTGGATTTTTACGTTCTTTTATAATTCCGAATTTCATCACGTATTTTATTAGACCCTAAATATAAAATGAAAATATGTGGTTTAAAATATTATTTAAAATAAAATGGTTTCTTAAATAGTAATATGAATGTTTTTGTATTTTTGTAAATCGTTATTTACTTTAAAATATTTATGAGTGGATTGTTAAAACAAATTAAGACAAATAATTTATTTAAATAACACAATTGTTCTTAAAAAAACAAATCTTAAGTTCATTAATGGGGACGACTGGTTTTGACAGCAAGGACAGTAAATTTGTAAGCATATCAAGGAGTGAAATGATTCTTGTAAAACTTATTTCAACTTTTTAAACGGCGAAGATAACTACGCTTTAGCTGCATAATCTGAATTATAGTAGGATTAAGCCTCGGCTCACTAGGTGAGCAAGCTTTATGTCCACGAAAAGCCTTGGTTTATGGCGTTTCACTTATGGACATCGTAAAAATAAACATAGAAAACTTGTGGCTTTGGCAGGTTTTTGAAACTAAAAAAGCTAAGTTAAAAGTGGATTGTTCTTAATCAGCTTTTGAACGAAAACTAAGAAAGAACTAAATATGTAGAAAGCTTTTTGGCTGCTTGTTTGGACCCGAGTTCGATTCTCGGCGTCTCCACGATTTAAAACCCTAATCAATCGATTAGGGTTTTATTTTTTATACTGATGTGGATTTTCTCTAATTCCTTTTTTAAAAAATTTTCGAACCGAACTTCTTAAACCGTTATCTAATTTTAATAATACATCTTTTACTTTTTGTGAAGGTCTGCCCCTAAATGTAGTAACATGAAAATTGTCATTTTCCAACAAGGCTTCTTCAGAAAAATAATAATTAGAAACACAACATCTAACAAAGTTTGTCGAAACCTTGCTAACGGAATGCCAAGATTTTTGATGAGTTGCCATAACAACTAATCTATTAAATTTGCAACTAATGGAAACTTGTTTCCTTTTTAGACCACTAGGCCATAATTCTAAATTACCTCCATCACTATCTTTCCAATTTGGTGTTGTGTAATACAAAACATTTAATACACGCCAAAGTTCCCTGTTTTTATCGTGAGAATTATCTAAATGTGGACTTAAATAGTTATCCTTTGCCATAAGAGATAAACCACCAGCATATAAATTTTCATCTGGCAAAAGAGACTGTATATTGCAAATCTCTGCGATAAGATGTACCACACTTTTCTCCTGAAAAGCGTAAATAACTTCTTCTAATAATGGATGATATTGATTCATTTGATAAGCAACATGCTTATGCTCTCTTAAATTTTTTCTTTCTTTAGTTTTTGTTAAATCTGGAAAACAGGTATGTATTTGTTCTGCAATATTCTTAGGCAATAAATCGTCTATAATAAAATAACCAATCTGAGGTTGGGTCTTAGAAAAAAATTGTTTCAACCTTATTTTTTCTTTTTCTAGTCGAGTTGTAATAAATGCTGCTAGTTGTACCCTATCCATTTAAAGTTCTTTTTCGAAGATTGTACTTTATTTTGGCAATTAAATAGAAAAAAGGTTTTAATAACGGATTAGTTAATGCCGTTTTAAAATCGATTTCCTCTTGATATAATTCCCAGTTT
>JBDNBB010000092.1:0-4717 GCA_039768135.1 Polaribacter sp. | reverse complement strand
ATGTAAATGGTCAGAAAGAAATTACTGATGCTATTACTATTGCTAAGAATGCTGGAATCAGTAATATAGCTTTAGTAAATGCAGAAGGTGCTGAAAGTGTTACAGATCTTTTAGTTAAAAATGATATTGGTGTAGTTTTAGAAAGACCACATAGAAACCCAAATTCAGAAGATGATGCCTATGATTATACCTATACTATTGCTAAAACATTAACTGATAAAGGCATTACTGTTGCAATTGGTATGGAAGGTCAAATGGAAAGAATGAATACTAGAAATTTACCTTTTTATGCAGGTACATTCTCTGCACATGGTTTAAATAAAGAAGATGCTTTAAAAATGATTACTTCAAATAGTGCTAAAATATTAGGAATATCTGATATGGTTGGTACTTTAGAAGTTGGCAAAGATGCTACTCTATTTATTTCTGAAGGTGATGCTTTAGATATGAGAACTAATATTTTATCAAAAGCCTTTATTCAGGGTAGAGATATTAGCTTAGAAACACATCAAACAGAATTATGGAAGCGTTATTCTAACAAATACAAATCAGAATAAATATCTCATTAAAAAAAAAGGCTCGCATTTTGCGAGACTTTTTTTTTATATTAAGTAGCACAAAATTATTGTTTACAAAATATGACTAAATAAGTATATTTGTAATAATGAAACAAATTTCAAGTTCACAAAATCCTTACATTAAAAGTTTACTTAAACTTCAAGAAAAAGCTAAAGAAAGAAAAAACCGAGGTCTATTTATCATAGAAGGTTTAAGAGAAATATTGTTAGCTTTAAAAGCTAACTACACCTTTGAAACAGTTTTATTTTGTAGCGACTTAATTCAGCAAAAAGAAGTTGAACGCACCTTTATTACATCAATTCAATTGATTGAAATTTCTAGAGAAGTTTATGAAAAATTAGCCTACAGAAACTCTACAGAAGGTATTATTGCTGTTGCTCAGACTAAACGTTTTTTACTAAATGAAATTAATTTCAAGAATAAACAACCCTTGGTTTTAATAGCTGAAGGATTAGAAAAGCCTGGTAATGTAGGTGCTTTATTAAGAACAGCAGATGCTGCTAATGTTGACGCAGTATTTATTGCAAACCCAAAATCTGACTTATACAATTCTAATATCATTAGATCTAGCGTAGGATGTGTATTTACAAATCAAATTGCAGTTGGTAGTTCAGAAGAAATTATTAACTTTCTAAAGGAAAAAGATATTGCAATTTATGCTGCTACTTTACAAAATTCAAATGAATATCATTTAGAAGATTACACAAAACCTACAGCCATTGTTGTAGGTACAGAAGCAACAGGCTTAACCTCTTTTTGGAGAGACAAAGCAACACAAAATATAAACATACCAATGCAAGGCAAAATAGACTCTATGAATGTTTCAGTGGCAGCCGCAATTGTTGTTTTTGAAGCAAAAAGACAAAGAGACTTTAAATAAAATAATTATGCAAATACTAGGAATAGATGTAGGTGGTTCAGGAATTAAGGCTGCAGTTGTAAATACAACAACAGGAGAATTGATTACAGAAAGACATAGAATTCCTACACCTAAACCAGCTACTCCAGAAGCTGTAGCAGAAGTCATAAAAAAAATAATAGAACATTTTAATTGGACCAAAGCTGTTGGCTGTAGTTTTCCTACAACTATTGTAAACGGCCAATGTATTCATACAGGTAATTTAAGTAAAGATTGGTTAAATGTTAGGGTTGACAAACTTTTTAAAAATGAAACCAAACTACCATTTTATATTAGTAATGATGCAGATTTAGCTGGGGTTGCTGAAGTAAGTTTAGGAGCTGGTAAAAAAGAAAAAGGAGTTATTATTGTAATTACAATTGGAACAGGAATTGGTTCTGGGTTATTCTTTAATAAAAAATTAATTCCAAATTTAGAATTGGGTAAACTTTTACATTCAAATGGAGAAATAATAGAATTTTATGCTGCTGATTCTATCAGAAAAAAAGAAGGCTTGTCTTTAAAAGAATGGGCACTTCGTTTTGATGAGTTATTAGAATATACAAAAATTGTATTTTCTCCAAACTTGATAATTTTAGGAGGAGGAATTAGCAAAAAATATGATGATTTTAAGCAATATCTAGAAACTGATGTACCAATTAAAGTTGCTCAATTTAAAAATAATGCAGGTATTATAGGGGCTGCTATGTACGTTAATAACCAATTAAAAAAGTAGCATTATACACTCCCCTATTTCTTACTACTAAGTAGTCTTTTATTTATTTTTCAAATTATTTTAAGAAAAAAAGTATTACTCATACTTAAGTAATTTTCATTAATAAGTGTTTTCTTTTGGTATTTTAATAGTATTTCCTAAATTCACTTTAGTTTAAAAGTTGAAAGAATTATATGGAATACATTGCTACCATAGAAGAAGAAAATAAAGAAATTGCAAATCGATACAAGGATTTACTAAAAGGTACTTATGAAGTTTTATCAAAAGAGGATAAAGAATTAATAAGAAAGGCATTTGATATTGCTGTAGATGCGCATTCTAAACAACGAAGAAAAACAGGTGAACCTTATATTTTTCATCCAATAGCTGTTGCAAAAATTGTTGCAATGGAAATTGGCTTAGGTGCTACCTCTATTGCAGCAGCCCTTTTACATGATGTTGTAGAAGACACAGATTACACCTTAAATGATATGGAGCAATTGTTTGGTGAAACTATTACTAGAATTGTAAATGGTCTTACCAAAATATCTCGTTTAAATAAAGCACAAGATGCTTCTATACAAGCAGAAAATTTTAGAAAAATGCTACTTACACTTCATGATGACGTAAGAGTAATTATCATAAAAATTGCAGACAGATTACACAACATGCAAACTATGGATGCAATGCCTGGTTACAAACAGGTGAAAATTGCGTCAGAAACATTATACATTTATGCTCCTTTAGCACATAGGTTAGGGTTATATAATATTAAAACTGAATTAGAAGATTTAGGTTTAAAATACACAGAACCAGACGTATTTAATAGTATTGTTGCTAAAATAAAAGAAAGTAAAGAGGAACAACAAGATTATTTAAACCGTTTTGAAAACTCCTTAAAAAGTGGTTTAGATAAAGAACATTTTTCATATGAGATAAAAGGACGATTCAAGTCAATTTTTTCTATTCGAAGAAAAATGCAAAAACAAAACGTAACGTTTGAAGAGGTTTTTGATAAATATGCCATTCGTATTATTTTCAAACCAATAACCAAAGATGAAAAACACGATGCCTGGAAAATCTATTCATTAGTTACTGATAATTTTAGACCTAACCCAGCGCGTTTAAGAGATTGGATATCACAGCCAAAGTCCACAGGGTACGAAGCACTTCATATTACTGTTGTTGGGCCAGATGCACAATGGGTAGAAGTTCAAATTAGATCTGAGCGGATGAATGAAATTGCAGAAAAAGGGTATGCAGCACATTTTAAATACAAACAAGGTTCAGAAAGCGAAAGCGGTTTAGATGTTTGGTTGAATAGATTAAAAGAGACATTAGAAAATCAAAGCTTAAATGCAGTAGATTTTGTAGAAGACTTTAAGTTAAATCTCTATGCTAAAGAGATTTACGTATTTACACCCAAAGGAGATCTAAAATCTTTACCTAAAGATGCTTCTGCATTAGATTTTGCATTTTCTATTCATACGGATGTTGGTTTAAAATGTAGGGGTGCAAAAGTAAATGGTAAATTAGTTCCATTAAGTTATACCCTAAGAAGTGGAGATCAAATAGAAGTGATTACAAGCGCTAACAATAAACCAAATTCTAGATGGTTAGATTTCGTAATTACAGCAAGAGCAAAAACAAAAATTAGAGCTGCGCTTAAAGATGAGGAAAAGGGAATTGCAGAAGAAGGAAAAGCAATCTTAACAAGAAAGTTAAGGCATTTAAAAATTGCATTTAGTGAAAAAACAATTAACGAATTAGTTAATTACTTTAAATTAAGAACAAGTTTTGATCTATTCTATAGAATTGGAAATGGAGCAATAGACAACACATTATTAAAAGGGTTTGTTACGCAAAGAAATAGTGCTATTTTAAACTTCTTTAAAACAAAATTAAGAAGAAATACCTCTAGCAATGAAAATCAAGAAGAAATTACTAGCAAATATGATGCTTTAGTCTTCGGAAAAGAAGAAGAAAAGCTAAACTATACACAATCTAAATGTTGCAACCCTATTCCAGGAGACCAAGTTTTTGGATTTTTAACAATAAACGATGGTATTAAAGTGCATAAAAAAAATTGTCCAAATGCTATCTCACTGCAATCAAATTATGCTTATAGAATCATGCAGGCCAAATGGATAGATTCTACAAAACAAGATTTTAAAGTAGTATTGCACATTAATGGTATAGATCATTCTGGAATTGTTAATGAGGTTACTAAAATTATCTCTAGCAATATTGGTGTTTTTATTCACAGCATTAACATCTCTGGAAATGAAGGAGTATTTGATGGTAAAATAGCATTAAGTGTTAAGAATAGTCCACAATTAACAAAGTTAATGAACCGCATTCAAAAGGTACAAGGCGTTAAAAAAGTGGAACGTGTTAATAGAATGTAAATATCATTTACATAAAAATATAATTTTATTCAGAAATAACTGTAAATTTGTTTTTTCGTAAAAATTAAATCCATGAATAATTCTCTTGAAAATCAGGAAGTAGTTAAAAAAGTTTTT
>JBDNBB010000091.1:0-3094 GCA_039768135.1 Polaribacter sp. | reverse complement strand
CTCCCCCTCTTGGACTCGAACCAAGGACCCTCTGATTAACAGTCAGATGCTCTAACCAACTGAGCTAAGGAGGAGTTTGCTTCACAAATTTGTGATTAGCGAGTGCAAATATATATTATTTTAGAATATCGCCAAATACTTTTTTTGTTTTTTTTTACATATTTTTAGATATATATATTCATAAATTAATAATGCGTTGTTTCTAAAAATCGTATTTTTGTCGTCATTAGTAGCTTAAAAAAAAGCAGAGATAATTCTATGGACAAATTTTCGTTCTTAAACGCAGCACATACAGGCTTTATAGCAGATTTATACGATCAGTATTTAACACATCCAGATTCGGTTGAACCTAGTTGGAGAAGTTTTTTTCAAGGCTATGATCTTGCAAATGAAAACTATTCGTTAACAGATGAAGAAGTTTCTACAGAAATTCCTCAAGAAGTTAAAAAAGAATTCTTGGTTGTAGATCTAATTAACGGATACAGAACAAGAGGTCATTTATTTACTAAAACAAACCCAGTAAGAGATAGAAGAAAATACGAGCCAACATTGGCTATTGAAAACTTTGGTTTATCGAGTCAAGATTTAGACAAAGAATTTTCTGCGGGTGAAATTTTAGGGATTGGAAAAGTAAAGTTATCCACAATTATTGGCCATTTAAAAAGTATTTACTGCGATTCTATTGGAGTGGAATACATGTACATGCGTAATCCTGAAAAGTTAAAATGGTGGCAAAATCGTTTAAACGATAATTACAATCAACCAAAATACACTCAGGATGCAAAAAAATATATCTTATCTAAATTAAATCAAGCAGTAACTTTCGAAAGTTTTTTACAAACAAAGTATGTTGGTCAAAAACGTTTTTCATTAGAAGGTGGTGAAACATTAATTCCTGGAATTAGTGTAATGCTTAGAGATGCTGCAGAAAAATACGGAGTTAAAGAATGTGTTTTAGGTATGGCTCACAGAGGGCGTTTAAATACATTAGTAAACATCTTTAAAAAACCTGTAAGAGATTTATTTAGTGAGTTTGAAGGTAAAGATTTCGAAGACCAAGATATAGATGGTGATGTAAAATATCACTTAGGTTTAACATTAAGTAAAACCTACAGAGATGGTAACGAAATTAAAATGAATTTAGTTCCAAATCCATCTCACTTAGAAACTGTAGCAGCTGTTGCAGAAGGTATTACTAGAGCTAAAATCGATAGAAAATACGATGGAGATTCTAGCAAAATTTTACCAATTGTAATTCATGGAGATGCAGCAATTGCTGGGCAAGGTATTGCTTATGAAATTGTTCAAATGGCAAAATTAAATGGTTATAAAACTGGTGGTACCATTCACATTGTTGTAAACAATCAAATTGGTTTTACTACAAACTATTTAGATGCACGTTCAAGCACATACTGTACAGATGTTGCCAAAGTTACTTTATCACCTGTTTTACATGTAAATGCAGATGATACAGAAGCTGTTTGTCATGCAATGGAAATGGCGCTTCAGTTTAGAATGAAGTTTAAAACAGATATTTTTATTGATTTATTAGGGTATCGTAAATATGGGCATAATGAAGGTGATGAGCCTCGTTTTACACAACCTAAATTGTATAAGGCAATATCTAAGCATAAAAATCCAAAAGAAATTTATGCAGAAAAATTATTACAAGAAGGCTCTATAGATTCATCATATGTAAAAGAAATTACAGCTGAATTTAAAGGAATGTTAGAAAGAGAGTTTGATAATTCTAAGCAAGACGAAAATTCGAAAGTAAAAGAATTTATGGAGTCTACTTGGGAAGGTTTTGAGCGTCAAAATCAAGATGCCATGCTAGAAACTCTAGATACTAAATATTCTGTTGACAATTTAAAACACATTGCAAAAGTAGTCTCTACAGTGCCTGAAGGTGCTAATTTTGTAAGAAAAGCCGAGCGTATTTTACAAGGTAGAGCTAAAATGGTTTTTGAAACCAATCAATTAGATTGGGGTATGGCTGAAAATTTAGCCTACGGTTCTTTAATGGAAGAAGGCTTTAATATTCGTATTTCTGGGCAAGATGTAGAAAGAGGAACATTCTCTCATAGACATGCCGTTTTAAGAGATGAAAAAACAGAAGAACGTGTAAATTTATTAAACACAAATCCAAACAATAAAGGTGAAATGACGATTTATAATTCGTTATTATCTGAGTATGGTGTGTTAGGTTTCGATTATGGTTATGCAATGGCGAATCCAAATACGTTAACTATTTGGGAAGCGCAGTTTGGAGATTTTTCTAATGGTGCACAAATCATGTTCGATCAATATATTTCTGCGGCAGAAGATAAATGGAAAGTTCAAAACGGTATTGTAGTTTTATTACCACATGGTTATGAAGGGCAAGGTTCAGAACATTCATCCGCAAGAATAGAACGTTATTTACAATTGTGTGCAGAAGATAATATGACAGTTGCAAACTGTACAACTCCTGCAAACTTTTTTCACTTATTGAGACGTCAAATGAAACGTGAGTACAGAAAACCTTTAATTGTTTTTACACCTAAAAGTTTATTAAGACATGTAAAGGCAGTAAATACTATAGAAGATTTAGCTACGGGTGAATTCCAAGAAGTAATAGATGACACTATAAACCCAGACAAAGTAAAGAAATTAGTTTTCTGCATGGGTAAATTCTATTATGATTTGTTAGCGGAAAGAGAAGAAAACAAAAGAGATGATGTTGCCTTGGTTAGAATAGAGCAATTGTTTCCTTTACACAAAGAAAAAATTCAGCAAGTAATAGATAGATATCCAAATATTGAAGATTATATTTGGGCACAAGAGGAACCAAGAAATATGGGTGCATGGAGTTACATGTTACAAAGATTTGAGTTAAAAAACTTATCTGTTCGTTCTCGTAAATATTATGCAGTGCCTGCTGCAGGGTCTAGTACACGTTTCAAAAAAAGGCATAAAGCTGTAATAGACAGTGTTTTTAATAGTTAATAAAAGATTTAGAATAAATATAAAAAAGAAACCATGAGTGTTTTAGAAATGAAAGTTCCTTCTCCAGGAGAATCAATCACAGAAGTAGAAATTGCAACTTGGTTAG
>JBDNBB010000090.1:0-17404 GCA_039768135.1 Polaribacter sp. | reverse complement strand
TTTTCGTCATCTGGATGAGCAGCAATGTATAAGGCAGTTCCTAAAAAGTTTAATTTTTGTATTTTCTCAAAAATTTCATTCGATGATAATTTATCTGGTTTTTGAGAGAAAATTGATAGATTAAAACATAAAAAAGTTAAAATATATAAAAGGGAATGTTTCATTTTTTGCAGTTGGTTACTCACAAATATACTTTTTTTATTAGTAATTAATCTTGTGCTATTATAAATATGCTTTATTTAAAATTAAAAAGAAATTGCTCATAACCTGTTAATAAATTAATTTTAAAAGTCGCTTATTAAGATTATATTTGTAAATCAAATTAAGAAAAATAATCAATGAAATTTATTGTATCGAGTTCACAACTTTTAAGACAATTGCAGGTTTTAGGAGGCGTTATAAATAGCAACAACACTTTACCAATTTTAGACAACTTTTTATTTGAATTATCTGAAAATCAGCTTAAAATTTCTGCTTCAGATTTAGAAACTACAATGAGTTCTATGGTAGATGTAGAAAGTGATAGTTCTGGTTCAATTGCAGTTTCTGCAAGATTGCTGTTAGATACTTTAAAAACATTTCCAGATCAACCTTTAACATTTAAAACTGAAGGAGATCATAAAATAGAAATAATATCTGATCAAGGTAAGTATGATATGGCTTATTTTGGTGGAGACGAATTTCCAAAATCAGTTTCATTACCTAGTCCTAGCAAAACAGTTGTTCCTGCAAATATTTTAGGTACCGCAATTTCTAAAACTATATTTGCTGCTGGTAATGATGATTTAAGACCAGTAATGAGTGGAGTATTTTTTCAATTTAGTTCTCAAAGTTTAACTTTTGTAGCTACTGATGCTCATAAATTGGTAAAATATTCTAGAACAGATGTAACTGCAGATCAAACTGCAGAATTCATTATGCCAAAGAAACCTTTAAATTTATTAAAAGGTATTTTAGGTGGTTCTGAGAGCGAAGTCACTATTGAATATAATGATGCAAATGCAAAATTTACGTTTGATAATATTGTTTTGGTTTGTAGATTAATTGATGGTAAATATCCAAATTACGAGGCGGTTATACCAAAAGAAAATCCGAATAAATTAACTGTAGATAGAGCATCATTTTTAAATTCTGTAAGACGTGTTTCTATTTTCTCTAGTAAAACTACGCACCAGATTCGTTTAAAAATGGCTGGTACAGAATTAAATATTTCAGCAGAAGATTTAGATTTCTCTAATAAAGCAGATGAACGTTTAAGTTGTGACTATCAAGGTGATGACATGCAAATTGGTTTTAACTCACGTTTTTTAAGTGAAATGTTAAACAACTTAAATTCTAGCGAAGTTTTAATTGAAATGTCTTTACCAAATAGAGCAGGTATTTTAACACCTATTGATGGTACAGATGAAGGAGAACAAGTAACTATGCTTGTTATGCCAGTAATGCTAAACAACTAGTTTTATATAGTTTATATTTAAAATAACTGAATATTACAACCACAATGAATCTGATTTTAAACTCAGAATTTATTGTGGTTTTTTGATTACATTTACTTGTATGAATTTCTTAGCCCATCTCTATTTATCAGAAAATAATACCAATATTATGATTGGTAATTTTATTGCAGATCATGTAAGAGGTAATAATTTTTATCATTTTAATACTGAAATTCAACAAGGTATATTTTTACATAGAGAAATCGACACCTTTACAGATGCTCATCCTATAGTTAGAAAAAGCAAAAGACGTTTACACAAACGTTATAGACATTATGATGGAGTAATCATCGATATTTTCTACGATCACTTTCTGGCAAAAAATTGGAATAGCTATTCAGAAATTCCTTTAGAGCTTTATACACAAGCTATTTATCAACTTTTCAAGGAGAAATCTTTAGAACTTCCCATCAAATCTCAGAACTTTATTAAATATATGATTGAGTATGATATTTTATACAATTATCAATTTAAAGAAGGGATTGCCAAAGTTTTAAATGGAATGAACCAGAGAACCAAAGGTAAATCTCAAATGAATTTAGCCATCGAAGATTTAGAAATATTACAAGAAAAATTAGAAGAAGATTTTACTTTATTTTTTAAAGATCTGTATGCCTTTACTAAAATTAAGTTAAAAGAAATTCAATTGAAAATATGAGAAAACTAGCTCTTTTAACATGCTTTATATTTATTATAACTGCTTGTCATAAAAAACCAGAACTTGGTTTAATTACAGAAAAAGCAATGGTAGTTTCTGCAAGAATTGAGGCTTCAGAAATTGGTTTATCAATTTTAAATAAAGGTGGAAATGCTTATGACGCAATGGTTGCTACACATTTTGCATTAGCAGTTGTATATCCTGTTGCTGGTAATATTGGTGGAGGAGGTTTTATGGTGTATAGACATAATGATGGCACAAAAGGAGCCTTAGATTTTAGAGAGAAAGCACCAATTACTGCTCACAAAGACATGTATTTAGATTCATTAGGTAATGTTATTAAAAACAAAAGTGTTTTAGGCGCACATGCAGTTGGTATTCCTGGTTCTGTAGCTGGTGTTTTTGAAGTATTCCAAAAATTAGGTAGTTTACCTTTTTCTGATTTAGTGCAACCAGCCATTGATTTAGCAAAAAACGGGATTACAATTACTAAAAAACAAGCTAAAGATTTAAATAATGCTACTGAAAAATTTAGAAAAGTAAATAATTATCAAACTATTTTTGATAAAGAATGGAAAGCAGGTGACACTCTTATTCAAAATGAATTAGCACAAACTTTAGAACAAATTAGAGATTTTGGTAAAGATGGATTCTATAAAGGTAAAACTGCAGATTTCCTAGTAAATTACATCACTGAATTAGGAGGAATAATTTCTCATAAAGATTTAGAAAACTACAAAGCTGTATGGAGAAAACCTGTAGAATTTTCTTACAAAGGTCATGACATTACTTCTATGACTTTACCTGCAAGTGGTGGTATTTGTTTGGCTCAGATTTTAAAATCGATAGAACCTTATAATCTTACTAAAATAGAACACAACTCAACAAAATACATTCAACTTTTAACTGAAACAGAAAGACGTGCTTATGCAGACAGAGCTCACTATTTAGGGGACATCGATTTTGTAGATGTTCCTTTAGATAGTTTAGCAAACACCAAGTATTTAAAAAAGAGAATGAACTCTTTTTCTTGGGATAAAGCTACACCTTCATCAGCAATTTCTCATGGTAAAATTCTAGGTTATGAAAGTGATGAAACCACCCATTATTCTATTGTAGATCAATTTGGAAATGCAGTTTCAGTTACAACCACTTTAAATACAGGTTATGGCTCTAAAGTCTTAGTAAAAGGTGCTGGTTTTTTTCTAAATAATGAAATGGATGATTTTTCTAGCAAACCTGGTGTTCCAAATGTGTATGGTTTGGTTGGTTCTAAGGCAAATGCAATTGCTCCAGAAAAACGAATGCTAAGCTCAATGACACCAACAATCGTAGAAAAAGATGGTCAATTAAAAATGGTTGTCGGTACTCCTGGAGGTTCTACAATTATAACCTCTGTTTTACAAAATATTATTAATATAGTAGATTATAAAATGGGTATGCAAGAATCTGTAAATCAACCACGTTTTCATCATCAATGGTTACCAGATGTCATAAGAATGGAACCTAATGGTTTTGATGACAACACAAAAAGAAGCCTCAATAATTTAGGATATGATTTACTAGAAAGAAACTCTTTAATTATTGGTAGAGTTGATGCAATTTTAATATTACCAAATGGAAAATTAGAGGCTGGAGCAGACAAAAGAGGTGATGATGCAGCAGCAGGGTTTTAAATTATGGAATAGAGAGTAGGCATAAAGCAAAAATAATATTAACAATTATTAACTAACAACTAAAAATGATACAACCCTTCCATTTAGCAATACCTGTTCAAAATTTAGAAAAATGCAGAACTTTTTATAGAGATATTTTACAATGTAAAGAAGGAAGAAGTACAGAGAACTGGGTAGATTTTAATTTCTTTGGACATCAATTGGTTATTCATCAAAAAGATGATTTTAAGCCAGAAATAATTTCAAACCCTGTGGACGGTTTTGATGTTCCTGTTCCTCATTTTGGAGTAGTTTTAACTTGGAATGATTGGCATAAGCTTGCTGAACATTTAAAGAAAATAAATATAAAGTTTGAAATAGCACCATGCATTCGTTTTAAAGGTAAAGTTGGCGAACAAGCCACTATGTTTTTTAAGGATCCAGAGAATAATGCTCTAGAATTCAAAGCTTTTCAAGATATTGGACAATTGTTTGCAAAGTAATTTTTTTGTTTGATTTTCTTTACCTTTAAAGACTAAACAAAACTTTATAATCATGAAAAAAATAACTCTTCTTTTTTCGATAATTCTTACCTATACAAGTTTTTCTCAAGGAACAAGATTATTAAGACAACCCACATTATCTAATAATCAAGTAGTTTTTGTGTATGCTGCAGATTTATGGAAAGCACCAATAAATGGTGGTAATGCCATAAGACTTACCAGTGATGAAGGCTACGAATCTAGCCCAAAGTTTTCTAAAGATGGGCAATGGATTGCTTTTACAGCTCAATATGATGGAAATATTGATGTCTATGTAGTTTCAATTAATGGTGGTGAACCTAAAAGATTAACCTATCACTCTGCTTCAGACATTGTACAAGGTTGGACACCTGATGGTAAAATCTTATTTAGGTCTAACAGAAAAGGCAGACCTACACAAACCAATAAATTTTTTACCATTTCAATAAAAGGTGGCTTACCAGAAGCTTTTGATATTCCAAGAGCAGCTTTTGGCGAAATTTCTGAAGACAATACATATATTGCCTACACTCCTATTACAAGTTGGGATGCTGAATGGAGAAATTATAGAGGAGGACAAGCAATGCCTATTTGGATTGTGAATCTTAAAACTAAAGAATTGATTAAAACACCTCAGTTAGATGGCGAAAGACATGTAAATCCTGTGTGGTTTAATGGTGATGTATATTACATTTCAGAAAGAGATTATACAGCCAATATTTGGTCTTACAATATTAAAACAAAGCAAGAAACACAAGTTACCTTTCATAAAAAGTTTGATGTTAAGAATCTCGATGCCAATCAAAATGGAATTGTATATGAGCAAGCAGGTTTTTTACATATGCTTAATCCTGAAACTAAAAAAAGCAATCAAATTGTTATTAATGTAAAAGGAGATTTAAATTACTCTAGAACAAGATGGATGAATGTTTCTGGTAGAAATTTAACCAATCCAAATCTATCTCCTAAAGGTAAAAGAGCCATTTTTGAACATCGAGGAGAAATTTTTACAATACCTAAAGAAAATGGTACTTGGAGAAATTTAACCAATTCATCAGGAGTCGCAGATCGTTCACCAATTTGGTCTCCAAAAGGAGATAAAGTAGCTTGGTTTTCTGATGAAAACGGGGAGTATGAATTAGTGATCGCAGATCAAACTGGGGCTAATCAGGAGTTTATAAAATTACCAAATCCTACTTTTTATTTTCAACCTGATTGGTCTCCAGATGGAAAGCATATTGCCTATACAGATACCAATTTTGTAATTTGGATTGTTAATCTAGAAAGTAAAAGTATCGTAAAAGCAGATGCTGATGGTTTTGCACATCCAGATCGTAGTATGAATCCTAAATTTTCTCCTGACAGTGATTGGATTGTCTATGCAAAACAAAATGATAATAGTTTTAAATCTGTTTATGCATATCAATTAAGTACTAAAAAAATTGTACAAATAACAGATAAAATTGCAGATGCAATTTCTCCTGTTTGGGATGCTTCAGGTAAATACATATATACTTTAGCAAGTACAGATTATGGCTTACAAACAGGTTGGTTAGACATGTCTTCTTACGACCCTAGCGTAACTAGAACTTTATATGCAATTGTACTAAATTCAACGGATAAAGCTCCTAATCTTCCAAAAACAGATGAAGAAGAAAAACCAAAATCGAAGTCTAATGATTCAAAAAAGAAAGAAGATAAAAAAGAAGATAGCAAAAAAACAATCATAGATGAAAATGGCATTTTTGATAGAGCTGTGGCTTTAGATTTACCTGCCAGCAATTACGTTGGTTTATTAAAAGGACCAAAAAACAAAGTTTTTATTGCTGAATCAAAACCCAACAGTAGAGGTTTAACTTTACATAGTTTTGATGTTACAAAAGAAAAAGCAACTGTATTTGCTACAGGCGTTTCTTCTATGACAGCCTCTAGTGATGCAAGCTCTATTTTATTATCTAAAGGTAGTAGTTGGAGTTTAAACAAAGCTAATGCTGCTAAAGCAGGCAAAAAAAGCTTAAAAACTAACTTAAAAATTAAAGTAGATCCTAAAGCAGAAGCACATCAAATCTTTAAAGAAGGGTGGCGTTTTATGAGAGATTTTCTTTATGTAGATAATGTTCATGGTGCTCCTTGGAATGCTATTTACGAATGGTATTCTCCTTGGATAAATGATGTTAGACATAGAACCGATTTAAATTATGTTGTAGACATAATGAGTGGTGAAGTTGCTATTGGGCATTCTTACGTTTCAGGTGGAGATTTACCAAATGTAAATAGAGTTGCTGTAGGTTTATTAGGTGCAGATTTAGAAAAGCACAAAGGTTACTATAGATTCAATAAAATTTATAAAGGTGAACGTTGGAATCCGAATATTTTTGCTCCATTAGGTTTACCAGGAATCAATGTAAACAAAGGCGATTATTTAGTAGCTATAAATGGTATAAATTTAACTTCGGATATGAATCCATATCAATTATTAGAACAAACTGCTGGTAGAGAAATTTACATTAAAGTAAATAATAAACCCTCTCAAAAAGATGCTAAATCAATTTTAATAACACCAACAGCAAGCGAAAGAGGTTTAAGAAATATAGATTGGGTAGAAAGTAATCGTAGAAAAGTTGATGAATTATCAAATGGAAAATTAGCTTATGTTTATGTTCCAAATACAAGCAACCCGGGTTTTACATCTTTTAATAGATACTATTTTTCTCAACAAGATAAAAAAGGAGTTGTAATTGATGAAAGAAATAATGGTGGTGGTTCTGCAGCTGATTATATGATAGACATAATGTCTAGAGAAGTTGTTGGTTATTTTAACAGCAAGTCAGAAAGCAGAAAGCCTTGGACAACACCAATGGCTGGAATTTGGGGTCCAAAAGTGATGATTATTAACGAAAGAGCTGGTTCTGGAGGAGATTTGTTACCCTATATGTTTAAAGCAAAAAACTTAGGAACTCTAGTTGGAACTAGAACTTGGGGTGGTTTAGTTGGTACTTGGGACACTCCAAGATTTATAGATGGAGGAAGAATGGTTGCACCAAGAGGTGGTTTTTACGATGTTGATGGTAATTGGGCTGTTGAAGCAGAAGGTGTAGCTCCAGATATTGAGGTACATCAAACACCAAAAGAAGTTTTATCTGGTAAAGATCCTCAATTAGAAAGAGCAGTTGAAGAAGCTTTACGTTTATTAAAAGGAAATGAATTTATTTTAAAACCAGAACCAAAAGCACCAATTCGTTCTAAAAGACCTAAAGGATATCAAAAAGACAATTAATATGCTAAAAACAATTCCCACTTTTGTGGGAATTGTTTTTTAATGAAACTCATTTTTATTTGAAAATTATAGAAAGTCATATTGCTTTAGATTTAAAAAAACCAGTCCGTTTTCAAGAATATGGAGTGGGTATTTTTAATACAACACCCACAAAATCAGGTATAAAAAAAGCCATTAAGAGAAAACTTATTTTAATTGATGATGAACTTGCAACCACCTCTAAATATATTTCAGGAGGAGAAAAGATTGTCTTATTAGAAAATGATGAATCAGAATCATTCACAAGATTAAAATTAGATTTAGAAGTATTGTATGAAGATGATTATTTAGCCATAATCTATAAACCTTCAGGCATTTTAGTAAGTGGCAACAAGTTTGTGACTATTGCAAATGCACTATCTCAAAATCTAAAAAAAAGCAATCAAATAGATGCAGTAAAACCTCAACCTGTGCATAGGTTAGATTTCCCAACTTCTGGATTATTGTTAGTAGGAAAAACAAGCAATTCCATCCAAAAACTAAGTGAGTTGTTTCAAAAAAAAGAAATTCAAAAAACGTATTTTGCCATTACAATTAATGAAATGAAAAAAGAAGGTTTTATAGATAGTCCTATAGATAACAAAGAATCATATTCTTCTTTTAAAGTTTTAGATTCTGTAAAATCAGAAAAATTTCATTTTTTGAATTTAGTTAAACTATCACCTAAAACCGGCAGAAAACATCAATTAAGAAAACACCTACTATCTTTAAAAAATCCTATTTTGGGTGATAAAGAATATTACTTAACTGATAAAATTTTAAAAGGAAAAGGGTTGTATTTGCATGCTGCACAATTAGAATTCAAACATCCATTCCATTCAAAAGAAATTAATATTTATAAAGAATTCCCTAAAAAATTCAAATCCATATTTCCAGATATATTAATAAAAAACTACCTAAATGTTACTAATTAGACCTAATTGTGAACATTGTAATAAAGCTTTACCTAACACTTCTTTAGAGGCTATGATTTGTTCTTTTGAATGCACATACTGCAAGACTTGTGCTATAGAAATTTTTAAAAATGTTTGCCCTAGTTGTTCAGGTAATTTCGTAGAACGTCCAATTCGTCCATTAAATATGATAGAAAAATACCCTGCATCAAAAAAAGAAATATACAAACCAAAGAATTTAGAAGATGTAAAAATAAATTCCAATAAATATAAAAATATAAAACCCACAGAAAGATAAAGTCCACTTATTATTGAAAAATGATTAAATCATTCCAAAACAATTCACTTGTAATTTTTAATTAATAAATTTGTCTTTTACACTATTTGATAATACTATGAAGAAGTTTTTTAAAATTTTAGCAATTCTAATTATATTAATTGTTGGTTTTTTAGCCATTTATTATTTTGCCAATAATGAAGAATTGCCTGAAGGTAAAAAAGGTAAAGAAGCAGAAGCTCTGGCTATTAAAATGTACAATGCCATAAATCATGAAGCGTTTGAAAATACTGAAATTATAGAATGGAATTTTAGAAATGCTCATTTTTACAAATGGTATAAACAAAAAAATAGTGTTGAAGTTTCTTGGGATGAAAATAAGGTGATTCTAGACACAAAAGATACCTCTAAATCTGAGGTGTATGTAAATGATAATAAAACAAATAATCAGGAATTAATAGCTACAGCAGAAGCTTATTTTAACAACGATTCTTTTTGGTTAATTGCACCTTATAAAATATTCGATCCTGGTACAGAAAGAAGTATTGTACAACATGAAGGTAAAGATGCATTGATGATTACCTATACTTCTGGAGGTACTACACCTGGAGATTCTTACTTATGGATATTAGATGATAACTATATACCAACTTCTTATAAAATGTGGACATCTATAATTCCAATTGGTGGGGTTTCTGCCACTTGGTCTAATTACAAAACTACAGAAGCTGGAATTTTACTTCCAAAAAATCATACATTATCAATATTTGATTTAAGTATGGAGTTAGGCAACGTAAAGGCTTATAATAAAGAAGCCAATGCATTAGCCAATAAAATTTTAACTGCTATTAAACACGAAAAGTATAAAAAGACTAAATTTATAGAATGGAGTTTTGGAGGCAGAAGAAGTTTTAAATGGGACAAAGAAAATCATATTGTAGATGTTTCTTGGGAAGATTTCCGAGTACAATTACATCCAGAAGATTTAGACAATAGTATTGTATTTTTTGAGGGTGAAAAACAAGAGGATACAGATGAAAAAATTGTAAAAAGAGCTTGGGATATTTTTAATAACGATTCTTTTTGGCTAGTAGCACCTCATAAATTATATGATGATGGAGTAATAAGAACTTTGGAAACTATAGATGACGAAATTGGATTAAGAGTAACCTATACTTCTGGAGGCACAACTCCTGGAGATAGTTATGTTTGGTTGTTAAATGAAGATTACATTCCTAAAAGCTACAAGATGTATTTAAAAAATGGCAGAATGAACGGTACACCTGCCACTTGGGAAAATTGGATTACAACAGAAAGTGGCACCTTATTGCCAACAAATCATACCTTCTCTAATGGAGCAGTATTAAGTATGGGAGAAGTTAAAGCATACAACTAATGAGTCCTAAAGTTATTGCAAACGGAATTTTAAGAGCCTTGGCTATTTTACTAGGTATTTCTCTGTTATTGTACTTCTTATTTACAATACAATCGGTTATTTTATTTATAATTATTGCTGGGGTTTTATCATTAATTGGGCGTCCAATTATTATTTTCTTAAGACGAAAACTAAAGTTTCCAAATACAATAGCTGTTGTTACTACTATGTTTCTCATGCTTAGCTTATTAACAGGTATAATCGTTTTATTTATTCCTTTAATTATTGAGCAAGGTAAAAACCTGTCACTTCTAGAAGTTGAAAAGTTACAAGCAAATATTCAAGATATAATTACTCAAATAACAACTTATTTTTCTTCTAAAGGAATAAATATTTTAGATGAATTAATGAATGTAGATTTTTCCAATCAGTTTAAAACAATTCCCGATCTTTTCAACTCAATTCTTGGAACATTAGGAAACTTAAGCGTTGGTCTTTTTTCTGTATTATTTATTTGTTTTTTCTTTATGAAAGATAGTAGAATTCTTAAAAATGGTATTTTATTGTTTATTCCTAAAAACAATGAAAATCGTTTTTCTGACTCCTTAGAAACTATTAATGATTTACTATCGAGATATTTTATTGGTTTAATTTTTCAGATTACAATACTTTTTATCATATATACAGTTGTATTACTACTTTTTGGTATTTCTAATGCTGTTGTCATTGCATTTTTATGTGCACTGTTAAATCTAATTCCTTATGTAGGACCAATTATTGGCGCCTTAATAATGTTTACATTATCTATGACAAGTAATATTGGACAAGATTTTCAAAGTTATATTTTACCAACATCCTTAAAAATTATGATTTGGTATTTCTTTGCTCAATTACTAGATAATTTTGTAAGTCAGCCAGTTATTTTTTCTAAAACCACAAAATCGCACCCTTTAGAAATATTTTTAGCCATTGTAATTGGTGGGTTGCTATCTGGCGTGATTGGTATGATTACAGCTGTTCCTGTTTACACAGCCTTAAAAGTTATTTTGAAAGAGTTTTTATCAGAAAATAAAATTGTAAAATCACTAACTAAAAATATTTAATAGTTTTGAATTTAGCAATTCTAGAAGATGACGTACAGCAATACATTTCTGATCATTTAAAAACAGAAGTTACCAAATTAATTCTAAAAGGGAGTCCTTTTAAAGAGGTACTTATTCAGGATTTAGCCAGTCAAATTATAGCAAAACAAAAGTCAGAAAATAAGCTACCTACTTGGTTTATAAATAAAAAAATATACTATCCGAGTAAGATTAGTATAGAACAAACATCTTCTGAAATTACGGCAAATTATAAATCTAAAATTGTTTCAGGAAATACAATCATAGATATTACTGGTGGTTTTGGGGTTGATTGCTACTATTTTTCTAAATCTTTTAATGCGGTTATACATTGCGAAATAAACGAAACTCTCTCTAAAATAGTAAACTACAATTTTGAAAAATTAAATGTTTCTTCTATAAAAACTCATGCAGGTAATGGATTTGATTATTTAAAAAATACCACAGAAGATTTTGACTGTATTTATATAGATCCATCAAGAAGAAGTGATGTAAAAGGTAAAGTATTTTTACTAAAAGATTGCTTGCCATATGTACCTCCAAAATTAGACTTCTTTTTTACAAAGGCAAAACATATTCTTATAAAGGTATCTCCTCTATTAGATATATCTCAAACAATTAAGGATTTAAAAAATGTAAAAGAGGTGCACATTGTTTCTGTTCGAAATGAGGTTAAAGAATTACTATTTTTGTTAGAAAAAGATTTTACAGCTAAAATTATTATAAAAACAGTAAATTTTCAGAAAGAGAAAGTTCAACAATTAAATTTCACTTTCCAAGAGGACTCATACTCAAATTACGAAATGCCTCTCACCTATTTATATGAGCCAAATAGTGCTATCTTAAAATCTGGCTGTTTTCAACAAATTTCAGAAAAAACAAATACGTTTAAGCTGCACCAACATTCCCATCTTTTTACTGCTCAGCAACTATTAGATTTTCCTGGTAGACGTTTTAAAATTGATACTGTTGTAAAGTATGACAAAAAAGAATTAAAAAAATTAATTCCGAATCAAAAAGCAAACTTTACCATTCGCAACTTTCCAAAAACTGTTGCACAACTTAGAAAAGAAACTAAAATTAAAGACGGTGGTCATATTTATGTTTTTTTTACAAGAAATAAAAAAAATAAACTAATTAGTATTATTTGCAGTAAAGTTTAAGCAACCAATGTTCAGAAAATAGGTAACAATAAGAGTAGCTCAGTCTTTTTTTTATGCTTTTTATAATTAGAGTTTTTCTGTAAATTTGTAGAGAACGTTTTACTCAAAATTGCAATGCAATCAACCGAATACCATGGCCTAAAAATATTTGATTCAAACCAAACTAAAGTCAACGATTTTTTAGTCATAGAAGCCCCTTTACAAATTAATATTAATTCAGAACCATACACTGTAGTAATGAGAACTCCTAGCAATGATTTCGAATTAATAAGAGGACTACTTTATGCAGAAGATATCTATAAAGCTAATAAAGAAATAGAATTTACAATTTTAGAAGAAAAAGAAAATATACCAACTATTATTAAGGTTACGATACCAGATAAAGAATTAGGAAAAGGGTATTTAAACAAAAGAACACTCCTATCTGTATCCTCTTGTGGTATTTGCGGTAAAAAAGAATTAAAAGACTTAACGTTTGACGGTAAAAAACTAAAAGATTCCTTTACACTAACAGCTAACCATATTCATAAAATGTATACTGTTATGAATTCGCTACAAGAAACCTATATAAAAACAGGAGGTAGCCATGCAGCAGCTTTGTTTTCATCTACCAGAAAAATGTTAAGTGTTAACGAAGATATTGGTAGGCATAATGCTGTAGATAAAGTAATAGGTGACTTAATTTTAAAAAACAACCTTAAAGAAGCTTCTTATTTGTTGGTGAGTGGCAGAGTTTCTTATGAGATTGTCACTAAAGCATTTATTGCTAAAATACCAATTATTGTAGCTGTTTCTGCTTGTTCTAGTCTAGCTGTAGACTTTGCAAAAGAATTTGGCATTTGCCTAATTGGCTTTACTAGGCAACATAAAATGACTGTATATGCAAATACAAATGCAATAATAAACACTATCGCTGATGAGTAAACGAACAAATGCACAAAATCCTGAAAAGTTTACAGGAATAGAATTGAGAGAAACACCTAAATCAGCAGTAGGATTTAAAGCAATTTCATCGGCATTAAAGCATGTTAAAGATGAAGTTGGAATCGCCAAAGGAATTGGTTTGTTAAAAAACTTGAATCAAACCTATGGTTTTGATTGTCCTGGGTGTGCATGGCCAGATCCTGACGAGAAAAGAGCTTTTTTAGCTGAATACTGCGAAAATGGAGCAAAAGCAATTGCCGAAGAAGCTACAAAAAATAAAGTTTCTCCTTTATTTTTTGCTACCTATTCTGTAGAAAATTTAGCAAAACTTTCTGACTACGAAATTGGAAAAAAAGGAAGAATTACTCACCCTGTTTACCTTCCTGAAGGAGCTAGCCATTACAAAGAAATTAGTTGGAAATCTGCTTTTGAATTGATTGGAAAAGAACTTAATGATTTAAATAACCCTGATGAAGCTATTTTTTATACCTCTGGAAGAACAAGTAATGAAGCTGCTTATCTTTACCAACTTTTTGTAAGACAGTTTGGCACAAACAACTTACCCGACTGTTCTAACATGTGTCACGAAGCTAGTGGAGCTGCATTAACTGAAACTTTAGGAATTGGAAAAGGATCTGTGACTTTAGAGGATTTTAACCATACAGACCTTGTTGTTGTTATCGGGCAAAATCCAGGAACTAACCATCCAAGAATGCTATCTGCATTAAGAGACGCTAAGAAAAATGGAAGTAAAATTATAACCATTAATCCTTTACCAGAAATAGGGTTAATGAACTATAAAGACCCTCAAAATCCTTTAAAATGGATAGGATCTGGACAAAATTTAACTGATATCTTTTTACAAGTAAAAATTAATGGAGATGTAGCGTTATTAAAAATAATTCTAAAATTAATGGTCGCTAAAGAAGAGGAAGATACAGGTACTGTTTTTGATTATACATTCATCAAAGAAAAAACAAAAGGGATCGAAGAATTATTAGATGATTTAAACACCTATTCAATTGATTACTTACTACCACAAACAGGCTTAAATTTGGCTGAAATAAAAGAAGCGGCAAATTTAATTATTAGCTCTAAAAAAATAATTTTTTGCTGGGCAATGGGCCTAACACAGCATAAAAATTCTATTGATAATATCAGAGAAATTGTTAATATTCTTCTTTTAAAGGGAAGTATTGGAAAAAAAGGGGCAGGTACTTGTCCTGTTCGAGGACATTCTAACGTACAAGGAGACAGGACAATGGGGATTTGTGAGAAAATGCCTGACAACTTCTTAGACAAAATTGATGCTGAATTTAACTTTAAATCTCCTAGAAAACACGGTTACGACGTTGTTAACGCTATAAAAGCAATGTATCAAAAAAAGGCGAAAGTATTTTTTGGTATGGGTGGTAATTTTATTTCTGCAACACCTGATACAGAATACACTGCAACTGCTTTACGAAATTGTAAATTAACAGTACATGTATCCACTAAACTAAACAGAAGCCATTTAGTTCATGGTAAAACAGCTCTAATACTGCCTTGTTTAGGAAGGTCAGAAAAAGACATACAGGCCTCTGGAGAGCAATTTATTACTGTAGAAAACTCAATGGGAGTAGTACACAGCTCTAAAGGACATTTAACCCCATGTTCTGAAGATTTATTAAGTGAACCTGTAATTGTTGCTGGTTTAGCAAATGCTACACTTAAAAACACTAAAGTACCGTGGAATAAATTAGTGAGAAATTACGATTTTATTAGATCAAAAATAGAAGCTACCATACCTGGTTTTAAAAACTACAATAATAAAGTAAGAAATCCTAAAGGTTTTTATTTACCAAACAATGCAAGAGCTTCTAAATTTGATTCCACGCCTACAGGTAAAGCTAATTTTACAATAAACGAAGTTTCAGATCTAAAAATTAAAGAACATCAATTTATTATGATGACTGTAAGAACACATGACCAATATAATACAACAATTTACGGTTTAAATGATCGATATAGAGGTGTTCTAAATGAAAGACGTGTTATTTTTATGAATGAAAATGATATGGAAAAAAAAGGAATTAAAAAATTAGATATCGTAGATTTGCAAAGTCATTTTAATGGAGAAACTAGAGAAGCAAAAGGATTTTTAGCTATCCCTTACTCCATTCCCTCACAATGCACTGCTACCTATTTCCCAGAAACTAATGTGTTAGTTCCCATTCAGAGTACGGGTAAAATTAGCAATACACCAACATCAAAAACTGTAATTATTACTATCCATAAGAGATAAATGAGAAAGAAAATAAGTATCTTCTATATTTTGATGTTTTGTTTATTGACCAATGCTCAAGAACAAGAAATACCTAAAAGACAATTCCAAAGAGCCTTTGGTAAACTAGATTTTTTACCAATAACAATGCCTGTTATTTCAGATAAAAAAGAGAAAGACATGATGTTTTCAGGCATACATTATAACCTAATGCTTACAGATTGGGCTTATGCAGGTCTTGGAATTTATGGAGCAGTTAGAGGAGAAAGAGGAGGTTTCTTTACACTAGGTTTAAATGCAGGTATTAAACACTATTTTTACAATAATACTTATGTAGATGCTGGTCTTCACTTTGGTGGTGGTGGAGGTGCATCAGCCCCAGATGGCGGAGGTGCATTTATATTACCTCATATAAACTTAGGCCACGATTTTAAAAAGTTTTCTATAAATGCTGGGTGGAGTGCTATTGATTTTTTTGATGGAGGTCTCATTAAAGACCATCAATTTAATGTTGGCTTAGAAATACCTCTTGACTACAGTTATGCCGAAATAAATTCTTCAGAAAAAGAGTTTAAACTGGAAGAATTTAAGGAGTCTAAATGGAATGTTAATCCAAAAAGAACCTCTTTAATGCTTCATCTAAATACGCTTAAAATTAAAGGAGATACTCAAGGAAAAAACACAGGTAAAACAATTAAACTAGCTGGCTTTGAGCTAGCTTCCTATATTTCTGACCGTTGGTTTACTTTTGTAAAAGTAGATGGTGCTTTTGATGGTATTAAAGCAGGATTTATGGATGTGTTTCTAGGTGGGGGCTACCATATATCTTTAAACAATAATAGAACAAACATACTTGCTAAATTTGGACTTGGTGCAGGTGGTGGAGGTGGTATAGATACTAGAGGAGGTTTTTTAATGCATCCAGATCTTTCCATAGAACAACGTGTACTTAATGACATCTATTTAGCTGTAAACAAGGGATTTGTACTATCTCCAAACAAACACTTTTATACCAGTTCTTTTGGAGTTGGACTAAAGTATTATATTGAAAGAAATGGAGTAAAAAAAAGTAGAAAGTATCGTAAGGCAAAATTTAAAGGGCTCGCTATTATTACGAAGCAAGACTTTTATTTTAATGCACACAGAGATACTAATGTAAAAGAAGATTTACATCAAATTTCTTTACAGATTAATTTAAACCTTAACAAGAATATTTATGTGGCTGGCCAAACTTCATTTGCGAACTTTGGAAGTGCAGGTGCCTATGGAGAAGGTTTAGTAGGTTTAGGTTTACAAAGTAATTTAATGTTCAATAAATCGGTTTCGTTTTTTGTGCAAGCTTTAGCTGGTGCTGCTGGAGGAGGTGGTATAAGCACTGGAGAGGGTTTAATTATAAAACCAAGTATTGGATTTAATTACAAATTAAATAATAAGCTAAATTTTAGAACTGCTGGTGGTCTTATAAAAGCAAAAGGAGGATCGTTAAATAGTACAGCACTAAATGTTGGCATAACGTATCAAATTTCGTTTTTAAAGCTTAAAAAGTAATGTTAAAAAATAAAAGAGACAATTAACTAAAGTCCAAAAAACAATATTTATAGACACAAAAAACACTGATTATCAATCATATACACATCAACTTAAAACTCAAAAAATATGTATGTTTGAATCTTTCAAAACATAAAGTATTGTTAATTACTTATTTGATTTAATTAATTTAATGTATATTTGCTTAACTGTAT
>JBDNBB010000089.1:0-22405 GCA_039768135.1 Polaribacter sp. | reverse complement strand
TTTTTGCAAATCAACCATTTGAATTTTATTCATAAATCATCAAATTGTTAGTGTATCAAAAATACAACATAATTATTTTATCTTTGGCTACATCAAAAATTTTCAAATGAAATTTATCAAAAAATCCTTAAAAGTTATTCTGGTTTTAATAGTGCTTATAGTTATAGGTGGTTGGTTGTATTCTAGAAGTTATCATCCTAACTATTCTGGAGAATTAGCATTAAGTAATTTATCTGATGAAGTAACTGTTTATTTTGATGAGGTTGGTGTGCCACATATTGAAGCGCAAAATCAGCAAGATGCCTATACTGCTTTAGGTTATGTGCATGCACAAGATAGATTATGGCAAATGGAACTTATTAGAAGAATTGCTTCTGGTAGATTGTCTGAAATATTTGGGAAGGATTTGTTACAAACAGATGTCTTTTTTTCGGGCTTAGGTATAGAAGAAGCTGCTGAAAAAACCATAGCAACATTAGATAAAAATAGTCAGCCTTATTTGTTAACTGAGGCTTATTTAAATGGAATTAATCAGTATATAAACGAAGGTAAAACTCCTTTAGAGTTCTCTTTAGTTGGCTTAGAAAAAGAAAATTACACCATTAAAGATGTTTACAATGTGTTTGGTTACATGGCTTTTAGTTTTGCAGTTGCTCATAAAACAGATCCTCTTTTAACTGAAATAAAAGAGAAGTTAGGTGATGCATATTTGAATGAAATAATGACGACCGATGTTAACGATTTAACCATAAATAAATACGAAACTAAAGAAATTAAGGGCGAGCTTTCTTTAGCGGTTAGCAAATTAATGGATAAATTACCAGTATCTACTTTTATTGGAAGTAACTCTTGGGTAATTGCACCAGAAAAAACTAAAAACGGAAAAGTACTTTTTGCAAATGACCCACATATTGGATTTTCGCAACCTTCAGTTTGGTACGAAAACCATATTAAAACACCAGATTTTGAAATTTATGGATTTAATATAGCCTTAATGCCTTTTCCGCTTTTAGGGCATAATAGAGAATATGCTTATGGTTTAACCATGTTAACCAATGATGATTTAAACTTTTATGTAGAAGAAAACAATGTTGAAAATGACAATCAATATAAAACCATAGAAGGCTATAGAGATTACGAATTATTAAGTAAAACCATAAAAATTAAAGATGAAGCTGATACTACTTTTACTGTAAAAGTATCTAAACATGGCCCAATAATGAATGGTTTAATATCTCATATGAATGGTGATAGACCTATAGCAATGCATTGGTTGTACACACAATTAAACAATGAGCAGTTAAAAGTTTCTTATGAAATGTCTCATGCAAAATCATTGATGAAATTTAGAGAGGCTGTGGCTAAAATACATGCTCCAGGGTTAAATGTAATGTATGGAGATGCAAAAGGAAACATAGCTTGGTTTGCATCTGCTAAACTATATCAACTAAGAGATAGTTTGTCTTCTAAATTGTATTTAGATGGTACTTCTGGAAATGATGAAATAACTGAATTTTTACCTTTCAATGAAAATCCGCAAGCAGTGAATCCTTCATGGAATTATGTGTATTCTGCAAATAATCAGCCAGATTCTGTTAGGGGTAAATTATATCCTGGCTATTATCAACCACAAGATAGAGCTAAGAGAATATCAACTTTATTAAATGAAAAAAACGATTTTACGAAAGAAGATGTACAAAATATGATTTATGATGTGCAGTCTGCTACAGTTTCTGATATTGCAAATGATTTATTACAGTATGTAGACCAACAGAATTTAACTGCTTCACAGAAAAAGGCAATTTATATTTTAGAAAACTGGAATGGTAATTATCAAAAAACAGCAATTGCACCAACTATTTACAATCGATTTTTATACGAAGTTCTAGCAGGTACTTATAAAGACGAACTAGGAGGAAGTTTCGAGTTGTTTATCAATTCTCAATTGCAAGATCAGGCATTACCAATTCAAATTAATAGAGAAAACTCCATTTGGTGGGATAATGTAAAAACAGCTTCTAAAAAAGAGTCTAGAGCACAAATTATTACTTCTTCATTTTTAAATACGTATGTTTTTTTAGAAAATCAGTTAGGAGAAAATGTTGATAATTGGTTGTGGAAAAGAGTAATTTCTTTAGAGCACGAACATGCTATTGGTAAGGCAGGTGGCGTTTTAAGAACTATTTTTAATGTTGGTCCATTTGAAACTATTGGAGGAAATGAAGTAATTAACAATCAAATTTTTAAATTAGATAGCACAGGAGTTTATAAAATTACAGCTGGCCCATCAACAAGAAGAGTTATCGATTTTTCTGACATAGAAAACAGTGTAGCAATTTTACCAACAGGCCAATCTGGTAATGTTTTTAGTGAGTATTATAAAGATCAGGCTCAGAAATTTGTAGATGGTAAATTTGTGAAAATGAGTTTGAATGAGGCAGAAATAAAGGAAAGTGAAAATGTATTGATTTTACAACCAAAAGAATAGCTAAAATTAGACTTCTTTGTAAATTTCGTTAAATGGAATTCTAAAACGCTCTCCATAAACACCTTTCGGATCTCTAATTCCGCAAGATACGATCATGTTAATTTCAGCACCAAAAGGTAAACCCAACAAGTTTTTAACCCTAAGTGTATCTGAGCCTTCCATTGGACAGGTGTCATAACCTTTTGCAGCCATAGAAATCATAAAATTTTCTGCTGCTAAGCCACAAGTTTTATGAGCTACTATTCTCATGTCACTTTTTTTAACTTGCCTGTAAATGGGTTTAAAAAAACCAATTACTGTAACCATTATAAATTTTAAAAAACCTAGAATTCCTAAAAAATCGGCATAAGCAAAAGGTATAATTTTACCATAATAATTTCTAGCTGTTTTTTCTCTACTAGATTGTTGGCTTTTAGGGTTATTTGCACCAAAGTTTTTATCAATAAACTTTAAATTGGCTTGAGCTCTTTCTTTCCATAAATCTTTACGCGTTACAAAAATCACCAACTGCTGTGCAGTTCTTGCAGCATTTTGATTAAAACAGTATGGCGCAATTTTAGCTATAATATCTTTAGAAGTAATGTGATAAAATTCCCATAATTGCATATTACTACTGTTAGGAGCCAAAGCTGCTTGTTCTAAACATTTTTTAACAATTTCTGTTTGTATTGGTTTTTTGGAATCATAAATTCTGACTGATCTTCTGTAATCAATTGCTGCAGAAACTGTTTTTTCTTGATTCATAAAGTATTTATGATAAATTATTTAATTTTTTATTCATTACCCAAAACCAAATTGGCGGTATAAATGAAAGTAACATCATGCCTGGGTAACCTGTAGGCATTTGTGGACTTTCTGGTAATGATTTTAATAATTGATAATGCTTAGAGCCATTATAGTGATGATCTGAATGTCTAGACAAGTTGAAAAGTAGTACTTGCCCTACTTGATGATTGCTGTTCCAAGAGTGGTTTCTTTTTACACGTTCATATCTTCCATGATTGTTCTTTTTACGTAATAAACCATAATGCTCTATATAATTTACGGTCTCTAATAAAAGAATGCCAACTATTGCAGCTGCTATAAATGCGAATAGCACAAATTGACCAAAAATAAAATAGATTAGTGCTAATAGAAATATGTTACAAAGTGTATATACTACCATTCTGTTTTGATAATGAAACCATTTTCTATTTAAAGATTTCATGCGTTTGTTTTCTAATTGCCAAGCTTGGAAGTAACTTGTGAAATGAGAACGAATCCAAAAAATGAATAAAACCTCGTTTTTTCTAGCAGTAGCTGCGTCTTTTGGTGTGGCAACATTATAATGATGCCCTCCATTATGATAGGGTAAAAAGTGAGTGTTTAAAGAAGTAAGTAGTAATATTTCCCCAATAAATTCGCCAATCCTTTGATTTCTATGTCCTAATTCATGACCAACATTAATCCCTATTACTCCACACATAATACCCATTCCAAAAATTCTACCAAAGATTTCTGAGTTATTAAGATTTGGTTCTTGAATTGCATAAAAAAAGAGGATTAAAAAAGCAATCTGCATGGGTAGAGTTGCATATAGTAAATACGTGTATAGTTTGTTCTCTTTCTCTACTTTTTCTTCTTCTTTTGAGAGATTATGAGTGTTAGGTTTTATAAAAAACTCCAAAAGTGGAACTACTCCAAAAAAAACAAGTGCAGGTAAATAAGTAAGCCATCCTTTATTTGTAAAAGAAAAGTATACTATTAAAGGGAGAATTAAAATGGTAAAATATTTTAGAGCTTTCATTTAGAATTTAATTTTCTAAATATAGCAATTACTTACATGCGTTCCAAATTACTTCGTTTGGTGTTGGTGCAATAACAGAAACTTTCTCTTTGGTGACAGGGTGTATAAATTCTATTTTTCTGGCATGTAAATGAATGCTTCCATCTTTGTTGCTTCTATTAAAACCATATTTTAAATCGCCTTTAATCGGGTAGCCTATATTCGATAATTGCGCTCTAATTTGATGATGTCTTCCTGTTTCTAAATCAATTTCTAAGAGTGTGTAATTGTCTAACTTTTTAACAACAGAATAATGCAAAATTGCTTTTTTAGAGCCCTCAATTTCCTTTTGAAAAACACTAGATTTATTATTCTTTGGATTTTTTTTCAGGAAATTGATTAATGTTGCTTTTTCTTTCTTTGGATGATTTTTTACAACAGCCCAATAGGTTTTGTAAATTTCTTTGTCACGTAGCACTTTATTTAAACGCTCTAGAGCTTTAGAGGTTCTTGCAAATATTATGACTCCAGAAGTTGGCCTATCTAATCTATGCACTACGCCTAAATAAACATTACCAGCTTTGTTGTATTTATCTTTAATATATTCTTTTACAACATCGCTTAAAGGTTTATCTCCAGTTTTATCACCCTGAGTGATATCTCCAGATCTTTTATTAACAATAATGATATGATTGTCTTCAAAAAGTACTTTTAAGTTTTGCTTATTAGAATGCATAACAATTCTTGCTAAATTTATTTAAAATCTTTAGCAACATCTTCATTTACACCATCAATAAAATCTAGAAATTCTTTTCGGCCTAATCCTGTAGAAGAGGAGGTTAAAAAAGTCATTGGTAATGTTTCCCAATGTTGTAATAATTTCTTTTTATAAGAAGTAATTTGCTTGTTTAATTTTGAGCTTCCTAATTTATCTGCTTTTGTAAAAACCAAACAAAACGGAATTTGATTTTCTCCCAAAAATTGCATGAAATCTAGGTCTATTTTTTGAGGATCGTGCCTAGAATCAATTAGGACAAAGGTGCAAACCAATTGTTCTCTTTCTTTAAAGTAATTCTCTATAAAATACTGAAAAATTACTCTTTTCTTTTTAGAGACTTGTGCATAGCCATATCCTGGTAAATCTACTAAAAACCATTCTTCGTTAATTTTAAAGTGGTTAATTAGTTGGGTTTTACCTGGTTTTCCAGATATTTTTGCCAAATCTTTACGCTCCATTAACATATTAATTAATGAAGATTTACCAACGTTAGAACGTCCTATAAATGCATATTCTGGTATTCTATCTTTTGGTGCATTGATAACATTACTGTTACTCATTACAAATTCAGCAGACTTAATTTTCAAAATAAAATAATTTTTATAGATTTCTAGTGGTTAGCCAGCTATCTAAAATTTGATTGAAAGTTGAAGGCCTTTCCATCATTGCAGCATGTCCACATTTATCGATCCAAAATAAATCTGAGTTTGGTAATAGTTTGTGAAAGTCGTCTGCGACTTCTGGTGGAGTAACTCCATCTTGTTTTCCCCAAATTAAACAACTAGGAAGTGTCATTTTTGGTAAATCGTTTGACATATTATGTCTTATAGCACTTTTGGCAATAGAAAGAGTCTTTAAGGCTTTCATTCTGTCATTTACAGTTGCATAAACATCATCTACTAGTTCTTTAGTTGCCACTTTAGGGTCATAGAAAACATCTCTAGCTTTTTGTTCTATATATTCGTAATTCCCTCTTTTTGGGAAACTACCTCCCATAGCGTTTTCATACAGCCCTGAACTACCTGTTAGTATAAGTGCATTTACTTTTTCGGGATAGTGTTTTGTAAAATATAAAGCAATATGACCTCCTAAAGAGTTCCCTAAAAGCATTGCTTTGTCAATTTTTTTAAAGGATAAAAAGTCATGTAAATAGCTTGCCAAATTTTTAACATTAGTTTTGGCTAGTGGTAAAGTATATAAAGGTAATTCTGGGATAAGTACCCTGTAACCCTTGTTTGAAAAATGATTAAAAGTAGCTTCAAAGTTGCTTAAAGCTCCCATTAATCCATGTAAAACAATGATTGCAGGTCCTTCGCCAGCTTCTGCATATGTAAACTTATCTTCAGTTTTTAACTTGTCAGTCATTGATTTTTGTTTGAATCGCTAGGAAGCAAATGTACTTCTTTTTTATGATATAAGAATTAATTAAAAATGATCCCATTTAGGGTTATTAACAATCCCTTAAATCCTATGAATGTTAAGAAACTCTTCTTTTTATTAACAAAGTGGTAAAAAGTGGTAAAAAGTGGTAATTTTTATATATTTTTGATTTCAATTAAATCTTTTTTAAGTGATTAACCTAATAGGTACATATGAGTGTAAAGCAGATGCTAAAGGTAGAGTTTTATTTCCTTCTGCTTTTAAAAAGCAGGTGGCATCTATACTAGAAGATGGGTTTGTTTTAAAAAAATCGGTTTTCGAGAAATGTTTAGAGTTGTACCCTTTAAAAGAATGGAACGCAACTATGGCTCAGGTAAATCGCTTGAATAAGTTTAAGAAAAAAAATAATGATTTTATAAGACGTTTTACTGCTGGAGTAAAATTAGTTGAGTTAGATGCTACTGGTAGAATTTTGATTCCTAAAAATCTATCTGATTTTGCAGGGATAAAAAAACAAGTGGTTATGTCTTCTTCAGTAAACATCATTGAAATTTGGGATAAAGATAGGTATGAAAATGCGATAGAAAATGCTGCTGAAAATTTTTCAGATTTAGCTGAGGAAGTGATGGGAAATACAGAGGAGAATGAGTTATCATAATGCAGTTTTATTAGAGGAAAGTGTTAGTGGTTTAAACATTAAAGAAGATGGTGTTTATGTAGATGTTACTTTTGGTGGCGGAGGTCATTCTAAAGAAATATTAAAACGTTTAGGAAAAGACGGTAAGCTATTCGCTTTTGATCAGGATCCTGATGCACTTAAAAATGTTATAGATGACGAGCGTTTCGTTTTAATCCCTGAAAACTTCAGGTATATTTCTCGTTTTTTAAGATTTCATAGCATAAAAAAGGTAGATGGAGTTCTTGCGGATTTAGGAGTTTCTTCTCATCAGTTTGATGAAGCTGAAAGGGGTTTTTCCATTCGATTTGATGGTGATTTAGATATGCGAATGAATCAAAAATCTAAAATTTCTGCTAAAGAAGTAATTAATCAATATTCTGAAGAAAAGCTTGCGGAAATTCTATTTTTATACGGAGAGTTAAGGAATTCAAGGAAGTTAGCACGAACTATTGTGCATGAAAGAAAGACTAGGGTTATTGAAACTAGTTTTCAATTGAAAGAAGTTTTAAAGGCTTTTTTACCAAACGCAAAAGAACATAAAATTTTAGCACAAATTTTTCAAGCAATAAGAATTGAGGTTAATGAAGAATTATCGGTTTTGAAAGAGTTTTTAGTGCAAATACCAAATTTATTATCTGATGATGGTAGGCTTAGTGTAATCTCTTACCACTCTCTAGAAGATAGATTGGTAAAGCGTTTTATTAGAACTGGATTGTTTGAAGGTGAGCCTGAAAAAGATGTTTTTGGAAACTCTAATGAACCTTTAAAGAAAGTAGGGAAGTTGATTGTCCCTTCTAAAGAAGAAATAAAAGTTAATAATAGGGCAAGAAGTGCCAAGTTAAGGTTGGCTACTCTAAAGTAATGTTAAAGGTTAAGAGGAATATATATGACATTCTAAGAGGAAGTTTTCTCACAGATGAGTCTGCTTTTAATAATTGGAAGGTTATCCTTTTTATTGTTTCCTTGCTATTAATTACAATTACAAGTGCTCATAATATTGACAAAAAAGTAATAAAGATAGCTGAACTAAATAAAAAGAAACGAGAATTAAGAGCAGCTTATGTAGATACAGGTACTATGTTAATGCGAATGAAAATGGAGTCTAGTGTTAGGCAAAATGCATTAAAAATCGGGTTGAAGCCTTCAGAGACCCCTCCAAAAAAGATTAAAGTAACTTATAAAGATTAATACAATTGGCAACTCACAAAAAAAGCATACTTACCAAATTCTACATAGTAGCTTCTTTTATGACGCTTTTTCTTTTTGCAATTATATTTCGTGTTATCAATATACAATACTTTCAGGGAGAAAAATATAAAAAACTTGCTACAGAATTAACAATTAAACAAGATACTGTATATGCAAATAAGGGAAATGTATATGCTGCAGACGGTAATTTGTTAGCTACATCTATGTCTAAATTTACTATTAGAGTAGATCTTTTAGCAATAGACGCCACTGTTTTTGAGAAAAATGTTGCTAACCTAGCAAAAGAGTTAGGAGCTATGTTTGGGAAAAGTAAAAATTACTATGAAGCTAAGTTAAGAGTCGCTAGAAAACAAAAAAATAGATACTTTCTTATTGCTAGAAATGTTGGTTATAATGATTATTTAAAATTAAAGCAATTCCCTATTTTTAAGTTAGGGGTATATCGAGGTGGGTTTATTGCAGAACATAAAACAGTAAGAGCACATCCAATAGGAAAAATAGCAGAAAGAACAATAGGGTATGATGATTTTAGAGGAGAGGCTGGTATAGAAGGAGCTTTTGCTGATTTTATGCAAGGTGAAAATGGATTGCGATGGAAACAAAAGATTGCTAAAAATCAATGGAAACCTATTTCTGATGTAAATGAAAAAGAACCTATAGATGGGCACGATGTGATAACGACAATTGATGTAAATATTCAAGACATAACTCATCACGCCTTACTAAGGCAATTGGAATATTTTGAAGCAGATCATGGTTGTGCTGTAGTTATGGAAACTGCAACTGGTGAGGTAAAAGCAATTTCTAATCTTGGCAGAACTTCTAAAGGAAAATACTACGAAAAAAGAAACTATGCAGTTTGGGAAAGCCATGAGCCAGGATCTACATTTAAGTTAGCCAGTTTAATGGCGGCTTTAGATGATAAAAAAATAGATACCTCAACTGTTGTGGATACTGAAAAAGGGCGAATTTACATTCATGGAAAAAAAGTGGAAGATTCAAGGAGAGGAGGCTATGGAAAAATTTCAGCAGCCCGAGCGTTTGAGGTTTCTTCTAATGTAGGCATTGTAAAATTAATCAAAAAACATTATGATGATACTCCAGAGAAGTTTATTTCTAAATTAGAAACTTATGGTTTTACAAAACCTATTGGCTTTTCTATAAAAGGAGAAGGGAAACCTTATGTACCAAAGCCTAAAGATAAATCTTGGAGTAAAATTTCTTTAGAGTGGATGTCTTGGGGTTATGGAGTTTCTGTAACACCTATGCAGACACTAATGTTTTACAATGCGGTTGCAAATAACGGAATTATGGTTAAACCAAGATTTGTAAAGGAGTTGAGAAAAGAGGATAAAGCAGAAAAGATTTTTTCTACTGAAGTATTACACCCTAAAATTGCTTCTAATGAAACTTTAAATAAAATTAAAAAAGTAATGGAGAATGTAGTTGTTAAAGGAACTGCAGCTAATATTTATTCTCCAAATTTTTCTATGGCAGGTAAAACAGGAACTGCAAAAAAGTTTATGCCAAGAGTAAAAAACAGCAATGGTGATTGGGAAGGTGGGTATTACTCTACAAAGCATTACACAGCCTCTTTTGCTGGTTTTTTTCCAGTAGAGGAGCCTAAATATTCATGTATTGTTGTGGTACACGATCCAAAAAAAGAAAAAGGGTATTATGGAGCAACAGTTGCAGCACCAGTGTTTAAAGAAATTGCTCAAAAGATTTACACCACCACTCCTATAAACAACCAAATTGTAACTGATGAGGTTTACTTTACTTCTATAGACAATGCGTACAATACATTTAACGAAGTTTTAAATAAAACTCATGCAAAAGTTCCGGATGTAAAAGGTATGAACGGTATGGATGCCATCGCTTTATTGGAAAATATAGGTCTAAAAGTTAGCGCTGAAGGTGTAGGGAAAGTTCAAAATCAATCTATAAGAAAGGGAGTGATGTTAAAAAAAGGAGAAACCATAACTTTAAAACTTTCATAGCTTGAAAAAATTACAAGACATTTTATACAAAGTAGCAATTAAGCAAGTTTATGGAGATACTAATGTTTTGGTAAATAAACTTGTCTTCGATTCAAGAGTTGTTGAAAAAGATGCTGTTTTTATAGCTCAAAAAGGAGTAAATGTTGATGGTCATTTGTATGTAGACAAGGCTATAGCGCTTGGAGCTAAAGTAGTAGTTTGCGAAAAGTTCTCTTTTGATAGGCAAGAAGGAATTACTTATATAAGAGTAGCTGATGCTAATGAGGCTTTAGCAATAATGGCAGCTAACTTTTATGAAAATCCATCAACAAAATTTTCTGTTGTTGGTGTAACAGGTACTAATGGTAAAACCACAATAGCATCTTTACTTTATCAACTTTTTACAAAGGCGGGTTATAAGGTAGGCTTACTATCTACGGTTAAAGTTTTAGTTGGTAATAAAGAATATAAAGCTACTCATACAACTCCAGATTCTGTAACTATAAATAAGTACCTAGACTTAATGCTAGATGCAGGTGTGGAATACTGTTTTATGGAGGTGAGTTCTCACGGTATACATCAAAAGAGAACCGAGGGTTTACATTTTACAGGTGGTATTTTCACAAACTTATCTCACGATCATTTAGACTACCACAAAGATTTTGCTGAGTATAGAAATGTAAAAAAGAATTTTTTTGATTTTTTACCAAAATCTGCTTTTGCTTTAACCAATATCGACGATAAAAATGGGAGTTACGTATTGCAAAATACAAAGGCTAAAAAACACTCATATGCTTTAAAAACAATGGCTGATTTTAAAGTAAAGATTTTAGAAAAACAATTGTCTGGAACACTTATTTCTGTTGATAACACTGAGGTTTGGACAAAATTAATTGGTGTTTTTAATATTTATAATCTTACCGCAATTATAGCAACAGCAGAACTACTTGGATTAGAAAAATTAGAAATTTTAACTATTGTGAGTCAGTTAGAAAATGTGAATGGTCGTTTTGAGTATATAAAATCAGAAGACGGTGTAACAGCAATTATAGATTATGCACATACTCCAGATGCTTTGCAAAATGTGCTACACACAGTTAACAATATACGTTCTAATAACGAAAAACTAATAACTGTTGTTGGTTGTGGTGGAGATAGAGATACTTCAAAAAGACCAAAAATGGCGCATATTGCAGCATTCTTAAGTAATCAGGTGATTTTTACGTCAGACAATCCAAGAACCGAAGATCCACAACACATTTTAGATGAGATGGAGACTGGTGTTTCTCCTGAGCATTATAACAAAACACTTTCAATTCTAGATCGAAGACAAGCTATAAAAACTGCATGTAAACTGGCTTCTTCAGGAGATATTATTTTAATTGCAGGAAAAGGACATGAGAGTTATCAAGAGGTAAATGGAGTGCGTACTCATTTTAATGATTTAGAAGAAGTAACCAATTGTTTTAATCAACTAAAGAAGAAGTAAAATGCTATATTATTTTTTTCAATACTTAGAAAGTCAGTTTAGTGTTCCAGGAGCAGGTGTATTTCAATTCATCACCTTTAGAGCAGCAGCAGCCTTTATATTGTCATTACTCATTTCGGCAATTTATGGAAAAAGAATTATAAATTTCTTAAGAAAACAAAAAGTAGGAGAAACTGTAAGAGATTTTTGTTTAGATTGGCAAAAACAAAAATCAGGAACACCAACAATGGGAGGTGTTATTATAATCCTAGCTACATTAATTCCTGTTATTCTGTTAGCAAAACTAAATAATATTTACATCATTATATTACTAATTACAACAATTTGGATGGGGCTTATTGGTTTTTTAGATGATTATATAAAGGTCTTTAAAAAAGATAAAGGTGGTTTAAGTGGTAAGTTTAAAGTACTTGGTCAGGTTGGTTTGGGTTTAATTGTAGGTAGTATGCTATATTTTAATGATGGTGTAACTATTAAGGAGCAACTTCCTGTTGCATTACAAACTGTTCAAGAAAATGGAAAAAAACAAGTATTTGGAGAAGCGCATAAATCAACTAAAACAACAGTCCCGTTTTTTAAAAATAACGAATTAGAATATGCTGAAACACTAAGTTTTTTAGGAGATGGTTATGAAAAATATGGTTGGATTGTATTCATTTTTATTTCTGTTTTTATTATAACAGGAATATCTAATGGAGCTAATTTAACAGACGGGATTGATGGTTTAGCAGCAGGTTCATCAGCAATAATTGTAATTACACTCGCTGTTTTTGCTTGGGTTTCTGGTAATATCATTTTCGCAGATTATTTAGATGTCATGTACATTCCTAATTCTGGTGAAATGACTGTCTTTATACTTGCTTTTGCAGGAGCTTTAATCGGTTTTTTATGGTATAACACTTATCCTGCTCAAGTATTTATGGGTGATACAGGTAGTTTAACGATTGGAGGAATCATTGCTGTTATTGCCATTTCAATACGTAAAGAGTTATTGTTGCCCATTTTAGCAGGAATTTTTGTGGTAGAAAATTTATCCGTAATCATGCAAGTTTCTTGGTTTAAATACACTAGGAAGAAATTTGGAGAAGGAAGGCGAATTTTTAAAATGTCTCCTTTACATCACCACTATCAAAAGTTAAGTTATCATGAAAGTAAAATTGTAGTACGTTTTTGGATTGTAGGAATTCTATTGGCTGTATTTACAATAGTAACATTAAAATTAAGATAAAAAAGTTACCTGCCTTAACTTCTTTTTAAGAGCGTTTGGGCAACTTTTAATAAAGATATGAAGCATCAAAAAAATACAGAAAAATCAATTCTAAGTTATTTAGGAGAGGATGGGTTTTTGGTGATTCTTGGAGGAGGAGAAAGTGGAGTAGGTACAGCTATTTTAGGACAACAAAAAGGGTATAAAGTTTTTGTTTCTGATAAAGGAGCAATAACCAAAGAGTACAAAAAAGTTCTTTTACATCATAAAATAGATTTTGAAGAAAATCAACACTCAGAAGTTAAAATTTTAACAGCCGATGTTGTTATGAAAAGTCCTGGCATTCCAGATGCAGTTCCTCTAGTTAAAAAGCTAGTTAAAAATGCGGTTCCAGTTATCTCTGAAATTGAATTTGCAGCAGCTTTTACAAAAGCGACTTTGGTAGGTATAACAGGTTCAAATGGTAAAACAACAACAACATTGTTAACGCATCATATTTTAAAAAATGCAGGTTTACATGTTGGTGCTGCAGGTAATATTGGAGATAGTTTTGCAATGCAAGTTGCCGAAAATAATTATGATAATTATGTGTTAGAAATAAGCAGTTTTCAGTTAGATGGAATCGTAGATTTTAAACCACATATAGTCATTTTAACCAATATTACTCCAGATCATTTAGATAGGTATAATTACGATTTTCAAAACTATATAAACTCAAAATTTAGCATTACTAAAAACCAAGAGGCTACAGATTTTCTAATCTATGACGCAGATGACGAGGTAATTGCAAAAGGGTTAGAAGAACATAAAACAAAAGCTCAGCTAGTTCCATTTTCATTAAAGAAAGAACTCCAATATGGAGCATTTTTAAAAAATAATATACTAACAATCAACATTCAAAAAGACACATTACAGATGCCAATATCATCATTATCAATCAAAGGAAAACACAATACTAAAAATGCCATGGCAGCCTCAATGGCTGCTCAATTATTAAAAGTTAGAAAAGAAACTATTAAAGAAAGCTTGTCTAATTTTGAAGGAGCAGAACATCGTCTGGAAAATGTGGCAAAAATTAAAGATGTGCATTACATAAATGATTCTAAAGCAACTAATGTTAATGCTACATTTTATGCTTTAGAATGTATGGATCAACAGACAGTATGGATTGTTGGTGGGGTAGACAAAGGTAACGATTATACAGACTTGTTGCCTTTAGTTAGAGAAAAAGTAAAAGCAATTGTTTGTTTAGGTGTTGATAACGAAAAAATTAAACAAACGTTTGGTAACGTTATAGAAACCATTGTGGAGACTGCTGGTGCTGAAGAAGCTGTAAAGGTTGCTCACAAAATAGCAGAAAAAGGCAATACTGTTTTACTCTCTCCTGCTTGTGCAAGTTTTGATTTATTTGATAATTATGAAGATAGAGGGCGACAATTTAAAAAGGCAGTAAGAAACTTATAAGAAGTTAAACCAATTGAAAACTATTTTTAAACATATTAACGGAGATAAAACTATTTGGGCTATTGTAGCCATATTAGCAGTTTTTTCATTTATGCCTGTTTATAGTGCAAGCACAAACTTGGTATACGTAGTCGGTTCTGGATCTACTTTAGGGTACTTGGTTAAACATATGGTTTTGTTAATTATGGGGTTTGGTATCATTTATGGAGTGCATAAAATACCTTATCGTTATTTTTCTGGAGGATCTGTATTAATGTTACCAATTGTCCTGGTTTTATTAGTCTTTACTATGCTTCAAGGAACAACTATTGGTGGGGCAAATGCAAGTAGGTGGATACGAATACCTTTTGTAGGTATTGGTTTTCAAACCTCTACACTTGCAGGTTTGGTTTTAATGGTTTATGTGGCTAGATATTTGGCTAAAAAGAAAGAACAGGTTATTAATTTTAAAGAAAGTGTTCTGCAGTTGTGGCTTCCAGTTGCAGCAGTATTAATACTTATTTTACCTGCAAACTTTTCTACTACAGCAATTATATTTTTAATGATTTTAGTAGTTACTTTTATTGGTGGTTATCCTTTAAAATATTTAGGCATTATACTTGGTGCTGGTATTCTAATGCTTTCTTTTTTTGTTTTAATAGCAAAAGCTTTTCCAGACGCTATGCCAAATCGTGTCCAAACTTGGCAAAACAGAATAGAGCGTTTTTCTGACGCTAATGATAAAGATGCGTATCAGGTAGAAAAAGCTAAAATTGCAATTGCTACTGGAGGTCCAATTGGTTTAGGGCCAGGTAAAAGTGTTCAAAAAAACTTTTTACCACAATCTTCATCAGATTTTATTTTTGCAATTATTATAGAGGAATATGGGTTAGCAGGTGGCATTATTATAGCGCTAATTTATTTTTTATTATTATTTCGAATTTTTGTAGTCATACGAAAAACAGCTACCATTTTTGGAACATTATTAGTTATAGGTGTAGGATGCCCAATTATTTTTCAAGCTATTATAAATATGGCAGTAGCAACAAACTTGTTCCCTGTAACAGGGCAAACTTTGCCTTTAATAAGTAGTGGAGGTACTTCTATTTGGATGACTTGTTTTGCTCTAGGAATGATACTGAGTGTAAGTGCTTCTAAGCAAGAAACAGAAGAAGATATTTTAGATGATAACCCTTTAGATATTTTACATGAAACCATTTAATATACTTATTTCAGGAGGTGGAACAGGGGGGCATATTTACCCAGCAATTGCTATTGCAAATGAAATAAAGTTGCGTTACCCAGATGCAAATTTCTTATTTGTAGGCGCAAATGATAAAATGGAAATGGAAAAAGTACCTCAAGCAGGATATAAAATTGAGGGACTGTGGATTGCAGGAATTCAACGAAAAAACGTATCTAAGAATTTAAGTTTTCCTTTAAAATTGTTAAGTAGTTTATGGAGAGCATCAAAAATTATAAAGACATTTAAACCAGATATTGCTATTGGTACAGGAGGTTTTGCAAGCGGTCCCACATTAATTATGGCCAATCGAAAAAAAATTCCAACATTAATTCAAGAGCAAAATTCTTTTCCAGGAATAACTAATAAATTATTAGGAAAACGTGCGCGTAAAATCTGTGTTGCATATGATGATTTACAACGTTTTTTCCCGATAGATAAAACTATAAAAACAGGGAATCCTGTTCGTCAAGATTTATTAAGTATTCATTCTAAGATTCATGAAGCAAAAGCGTTCTTTAAGTTAGACAAAAAAAAGAAAACAATTTTAGTTTTAGGCGGTAGTTTAGGTGCTCGTAAAATAAATCAGCTTATAGAAAGTAACCTAGATTTTTTAGAAGCACAGAATGTTCAAGTAATTTGGCAATGTGGAAAATTATATTTTGATGAATACAAAAAGTATAATGAATTAAAACATGTTCAGGTACATCAATTTATTAATAAAATGGATTTTGCTTATGCAGCTTCAAATATTATAATTTCTAGAGCGGGTGCAAGTTCTGTGTCTGAACTATGCATTGTAGGTAAACCAGTAATATTTATTCCTTCACCAAATGTGGCAGAAGATCATCAAACTAAAAATGCCAAATTTATTGTAGATAGACATGGGGCTATTTTGCTAAAAGAAAGCGAGTTAGATACTTTTAAAATTGTTTTTGAAACATTATTAAAAGATGAAGGAAAACAACAGCAACTTTCAGAAAATATAAATGAACTCGCTTTGCCAAGTGCAACTACCAATATTGTGAATGAAGTAGAAAAATTATTAAAGAAGTGAATTTAAAAAAAATACATAACATTTATTTTGTAGGTATTGGTGGTATCGGTATGAGTGCCATTGCAAGATATTTTGCTGCACAAGGTAAAAATGTGGCTGGTTATGATAAGACACCTTCTGAAATTACTGAAGAATTAGAGAAAATAGATGTGGCTATTCACTTTACGGATATTGTAAAAAACATTCCATTATCATTTTTAGATAAAGAAACAACTTTGGTTATTTATACACCAGCAATTCCTGAGAACTCAGAGGAATTGAATTACTTTAAGAACAAAAATTTTATCGTTCTTAAAAGAGCAGAAATATTAGGAGCAATTACAAAATCTACTTTCTGTTTTGCAGCTGCAGGTACTCATGGTAAAACAACAACATCCTCAATTTTAGGGCATATTATGCAGCCTGAAAAAGCAACTTCTTTTTTAGGTGGAGTTGCAGAAAATTATAACTCAAATTTAATTTTAGGTGATGATAAAATATCTGTTGTTGAAGCAGATGAGTTTGATAGATCTTTTCTACAACTAAGCCCAAATATTGCTTGTATAACTTCTATGGATGCAGATCACTTAGATATTTATGGAGAGGCTTCTGCGTTAGAAAATTCTTTTTTAGAATTTTCAAAAAAAGTTACAGATACTCTAATTGTTGCAAAAGGACTTCCATTAGAAGGACTTACATATGCTGTTAATGAATCAGCAGATTTTATGGCATATAATTTAAAAATATCTAATGGTACATATTTTTTTGATGTTAAAACCCCAACAGAAATTATTACAAATGTTTCTTTGCAACTGTCAGGAAAACATAATGTTATGAATGCTGTGGCAGCTTTAGCTATGGCCAGTGTTTACGGTGTTTCATTGCAAAAAATAAAAGAGCAATTAGCAACCTTTAAAGGTGTTAAGCGAAGGTTTTCTTATAAAATTAAAACTTCTGAATTAGTATTAGTAGATGATTATGCGCATCATCCTACAGAGATTAATGCTGTAGAAAATTCCATTAGAGAAATGTATCCAAATGAAAAAGTGCTTGCTGTTTTTCAGCCTCACTTATTTTCTAGAACAAGAGATTTTATTTCAGATTTTGCATTGGCACTTTCTAAATTTGATGAGGTTTTGCTTTTAGATATTTATCCAGCTAGAGAGCAACCCATACCTAACGTTAACTCATCTTGGCTATTAAGTAAAATACACTGTAACTATAAAAAAGTAGTGCAAAAAAATAACTTAGTGTCAGAAATTAAGAGTTCTTCTTGTAAAGTAGTTGCCATGATGGGGGCTGGAGATATTGGAGTGTTAATAAATGAGGTTAAAAATAAACTTACAATCACCCTAAACAATGAAGTTTAAAAGAATTTTAAAATATCTTTTTTTTCCCCTAATTATAATTGGTTTAGGATTGCTTTTTGCTTTTTCTAGCAAGAGAAATGACGCAATAAAAGTGGGAATTCCTTTGGTGGATTTTGCTTCTGGAGATAATAATTTTTTAACTCATTCTATGGTTAATAAATTGTTAATACAAAATCCAAAAAAGATGCAAAATAATCCAAAATCTATGATAGATTTATATAATCTAGAAAATAACGTTTCAAAGAATCCATATGTAGCTAAAGCAGACGTTTTTTTAACGGTAGATGGTAAGCTTAAATTGATGTTAAAACAAAGAGAGCCAATTGCCAGGATTCTTGGAGATGGTGAGGCTTATTATATTGATAAGCAAGGTGTAAAGATGCCCTTGTCAGTCAACTATTCCTCTCGAGTTTTATTAGTTTTAGGGGTTTATCATGAAGAAGAAATTATAGAACTTTTAAAGCTTATTAAGGCTATAGAGAAAGATGATTTTCTTCATAAAGAAATTGTTGGAATTGAAAAATCTGCAGAAAATGAATTTCAATTTTCAGTAAGAAGCGGAGATTATAAAATCGATTTTGGAAATTTAACTAAAATGGATTTAAAATTTAAAAAATTAAAAGCGTTTTATAATACAACTTTTGAAGATAAAACTATTCAAAATTATAAAACAATTAATGTAAAATATCACAACCAAGTTGTGTGCACTAAATAAACTAAAATGGGAAATAACAAAATAGCGGTTGGTTTAGATATTGGTACCACCAAAATTGTTGCCATGATTGGTCGTAAAAATGATTATGGTAAAATAGAGGTAGTTGGTATTGGTAAAGCAAAAAGTTTAGGTGTAAAGCGTGGAGTAGTGAGTAACATTACACAAACAATTCAATCTATACAACAAGCTGTAGATGAGGCAGAAAGTGTTTCTGGCCTTAAAATAGAAGATGTTGTTGTTGGTATTGCAGGACAACACATACGTAGTTTACACCATAGCGACTATATTACTAGGAATAATGCAGATGAGGTTATTGATGCTTTAGATATCGAAAATTTAGTAAACCAAGTGCATAAATTAGTTATGTTACCAGGAGAAGAAATAATTCATGTTTTGCCACAAGAGTTTAAAGTAGATTCTCAAGCAGATATTAAAGAGCCAATTGGTATGTATGGAGGTCGTTTGGAAGCAAACTTTCATGTAGTTGTAGGGCAAGTTTCTTCTATCCGAAATATTGGTAGATGTGTAAAAAGCGCAGGGTTAGATTTAAATGAAATTACTTTAGAGCCTTTAGCCTCTGCACAAGCCGTTTTAAGTCAAGAAGAAAAAGAGGCAGGAGTAGCTTTAATCGATATTGGAGGCGGAACAACCGATTTGGCCATTTTTAAAGATGGTATTATTAGACACACAGCAGTAATTCCGTTTGGAGGTAATGTAATTACAGATGATATTAAAGAAGGTTGCTCTATCATAGAGAAACAAGCAGAGTTGTTAAAAATCAAGTTTGGTTCAGCTTGGCCGGGTGAAAATAAAGAAACAGAGATTGTTTCTATTCCTGGATTACGAGGAAGAGAGCCTAAAGAGATAACACTCAAGAATTTATCTAAAATTATTCATGCTAGAGTTCAAGAAATTATTGAACACGTGTATTTAGAAATTAAAAATTATGGACATGAGACTGCTAAAGGGAAATTAATAGCAGGAATTGTCTTAACAGGTGGAGGATCTCAATTAAAACATTTGCGTCAACTAGTAGAATATATTACTGGTATGGATGCCAGAATAGGTTATCCGAATGAACATTTAGCAGGAGAATCAGATGAGGCTTTAACAAGTCCTTCTTATGCAACTGCTGTAGGTTTGTTGATGGAAGGTTTGGAAAAAGAGAATAAGTTAGAAGAAGAGGAAGAAGTTGCTCTTGAAAGCATAGAACAGAAAGAAGAAATATTAAATACAGAAGAACCTGAAGTAGACGCAGGTATTAAAACAAAGCCAAAGCCTAAAACAAGAACCTTCTTTGAGAAATTTACAGAGGGTTTAAAAGATTTTTTAGATAACGCTGAATAAGTGCCAGAGTAAAAAAAGACAAACCAAAAGAACACAAAATAAAAAGTTAGTATGAGCTTAGAATTTGAAAATATTGAATTTGTAATGCCAAAATCGCAATCAAACACCATTAAAGTAATTGGTGTTGGTGGAGGTGGAAGTAATGCTGTAAATCACATGTTTCAACAGCATATAAATGGGGTAGATTTTGTAATTTGTAATACAGACGCACAAGCTTTAGAAAATAGTCCAATTCCAAACAAAATTCAATTAGGAGCAACACTTACCTCTGGTTTGGGGGCAGGTGCTAATCCTGAAATTGGAGAGCAAGCTGCAAAAGAAAGTATGCAAGAGATACAACAGATGTTAAACAACCAAACAAAAATGGTTTTTATAACAGCTGGTATGGGAGGGGGTACTGGAACTGGAGCTGCTCCAATTATTGCTAAAATTGCAAAGGATATGGATATCCTGACAGTAGGTATTGTAACAATGCCATTTGCTTTTGAGGGAAAAAGAAGAACTAAACAAGCTCAATTAGGTATTGATCAACTTCGTCAAAATGTAGATTCTTTAATTGTAATTAATAATAATAAGCTACGTGAAGTTTACGGAAATCTTGGTTTTAAGGCAGGTTTTTCTAAAGCAGATGAGGTTTTGTCTACAGCTTCTAAAGGAATTGCAGAAGTTATTACACATCATTATAAGCAAAATATTGATTTACATGATGCCAAAACAGTCCTTTCTAACAGTGGAACAGCAATAATGGGTTCTGCAAAAGAAGAAGGACAAACGAGAGCTAAAAATGCTATTGTTAAAGCATTAGATTCTCCTTTATTGAATGACAATAAAATTACGGGAGCTAAAAATGTATTACTTTTAATTGTTTCAGGTACAAGTGAAGTTACTTTAGATGAGATTGGTGAAATTAATGACTACATTCAAGATGAGGCAGGTTATGATGCCAATATTATTATGGGTATTGGTGAAGATGAAAATTTAGGAGAAGCCATTTCGGTAACTATTGTAGCTACCGGTTTTGCAGCAGATCAACAGAGCAATATTACCAATACTGAAGTAAAAAAGATTATACATACATTAGAAGAAGAACAACGTGCAACTTATAGTTTCGAAGAGAAAACTATATCGAGACAACCAACTTTAGATGAGCCTATAGCTAATAGTCAACAATCAAATGCTAAAATTGTTCATACTTTAGAAGAAGATTTAGAAGATCAAGTACCAAAGATGGATTTGATAAAGACAAATGAAATTATAGCAAACATGCCAGTAAGTTATGATGAGATCATTCTAGATACAGTTTCTGAAGACGATTTTATTATAACAGAGGCTCCAAAAGAAGAAGTAAAAAAAGAAGAAACACCAATACAAAACGCTTCTGAATCCTTATTTGATATTCCTTTAAACGACTATACAGAAATCACTAAAGATGAAGAGATTCGGTTTAATTTAACAGATGAGAATGAAGTTAATGTAAACGAGATTGAAGTTTTTGGAGCTACTGAAGTTAAAGCTAAAAAAGAAACACGTTACGTATTAGAAGATTTTGATACAGTACCTACTATTGGTAAAAGCTCACAAATTATGGAGCCTAAAGTAGAAGAAGAAGAAATTAAATTTCAATTAAAAACAGCTACTCCACAGTCAGAAATTAATCAAATAGATACGCAAAGTGAAGAGGTCTCTCCTTTAGATTTAACCATAAATGAACTTCAAAAAAGAGCAGAAGAAAGACGCAAGAGTATGAAGAAGTTTAACTATAGTTTTAATGAAAATTTAAATAAAAATATAGATGAAATAGAGCGACAACCAGCTTATAAAAGACAAGGCGTAGATTTAGACAAAAATGCTCCAATTAGTAATGTTAAAACAGCATTAAAAAAAGATACGGATGATATCGATTTTACATCTAATAATTCTTTTTTACACGATAATGTAGATTAAAAGAAAAATACTTTTCAATAAAAAAATCATGCTTTTTAGGCATGATTTTTTTGTTAAAAAAGGGCGCAGTTCAACTAAACTAAAATACAGTTCGTCGATACTTATTTGTCTTAAATCTTTAATCAAAGTAAATCTATATTTGTGAATTATACTTTTGTAGAAAATCAAGAGAATAATGAAACAACCAATACCCTACTTAATTAGTTTATCTTTTTTATCACTTTTTTTTAGTGTTTTTATTCATGCACAAGAGCAACCTTTTAATAGTGATTATAATGCTTATCTGTTTAAGGCAAATGAAGTGTATGAATTATACTAGGCGTCAGGGAATTA
>JBDNBB010000088.1:0-3833 GCA_039768135.1 Polaribacter sp. | reverse complement strand
TATCTGTTTCAGGCAAATGATGTGTATGCATTAGACTTGGCGTCAGGGAATTCTTATTTGGTAAAGAAAGACGTAACTCCAGGAAATGTTAATGCGGTAGGATACAATCCTGCAGATGGTTTTATCTGGGGCTCATTAAGTTCACCCTCTAGATCTATTGTAAAAATTGGGAAGAATTTTGAAACAGAAACTTTTTATATTCCAGAATTACCGACTGCTAATAGGTATGTGGGTGATGTTAGTGCAACAGGAGTTTACCATCTAAAACCAGGAGGAAGCACTGCTTACAGAGTAGATTTAAATCCTGAGTCTGATACTTATGGAAAATTTCTTTCAACATTTTCCTTATCTAGTAATTTAAACATACATGACTGGGCATTTAACGCAGTTGATGGTTTATTGTATACTGTAGAAAAGAAAACAAACAAATTATATCGTGTAGATCCAGAAAGTGGGCTAGTTTTAAACCTAGGTGTTGTGCCAATTTTAAATGGTTTAAATTATACTTTTGGAGCAGTATATTTTGATGTAGAAGGAAGATTTTATGTTTCTGCAAATCAAACGGGTACTGTTTACGTAATACAAGATGTACAAAATTTAGAGGCTAGTTCTACTATAGATTCAAACCTTTTTGCTTTTGGACCTTCTAGTAGTTTAAACGATGGTGCAAGATGTCCTACAGCTCCTGTTCCTCAAGAAGATTGTTTAAATGGATTAGATGATGATGGAGATGGTTTAACAGATTGTGATGATCCATCTTGTTCTGGAGTTTCTGAGTGTCCAGTAATAGATCCACAAGTTTCTACTGGGAATGATGGAGGGTTAGAGAGTAATGATAGATTATCTTCTTTGGTACATAAAAGAAATTACTTAAGGGCTAAAAATAATTACAAGTTCAATAAGTTTGCAGCTAAGAAATTGGTGAAGTCTCCACTTTATAAAAAGGCAACATCTAAGAAATCTGATGTTACTTTGATTGATTTAATTCCAATGGATGTATTGCCAGACACTTATGCAGTAGAATCATCACCATTAGATTTACTCCAAATAACAAATGCAACAGAATTATTTTCTGTAGATTATATAAAAAATACAGAAACTGTAGCTGTTATTTTGGCAACAAAAACAGAAAATGGTGTATACGAACACACAAAATATATTTGCGATCGTTTGTTAGGCGCAGAATTACTCTCTGTTTCTACGATAGAAATACGTGGCCAAACTTTTATAAAATCGATTATAAAAAACACAGATGGCTCTAAAGAATTTGTACTAAGTTTTTCAGGTAAACTCTCAGAAGACAATAATAATTTTGAAATAGAAAGTCATTGGAATATAGATAAATACGAAGAAAATAAAACGTATTACAACTTTCAGATTTGGACAAACCAAATTGATGATTTAGTGCTGTTGGCAGAAGAGGCATTGGCATTATTTGATGTACAAAAAACCATTTCGTCATATACAAATGCGGCTCCACCTCCAGTTTTTGTTAAAAAAGGAAAGTATAAAAATGGTAGTTTAGCCTTAGAGATTATAAATGGAAATAAAAGCACCTCAATTACTTATGGGGCTGGTTTTAAAAGAACAGAATCCTCTACAACCCAATACTCAAATGAAATAATTGCTTTAAGTGGCAACTATATTAACCCAATTTCTATAAATACTGGAAATATTTTTGATATTGGTTTTCGAATAGAAAATGACACCAACGAAACACCAGACGATCTTTTTATGTCTGATGGACCTTGGGGTGTAGATGATTCTTCTGATTCAACTACTGTAGACAACTTCGAAATTACTCAGAATGATCATATTTATGCAGGTAATGGATATCGTGTTGAAAGAAATATTTCTTTGGAAGCAACAACAAGTACCTATATAGCAGCTTATAGGGCTTTTACACCAAGGTTTAAACCTGTAGATTTATCAGATTTTGATGTTTTAGAATTCAATGCGAAAGGAACTGGAGATTTAGAGATAACAATTGTTAAAAAAGGGATTACTACTTGGGATAATCAATTTAAATCTGTGATTACTTTAACTGAAAATGAGACACATTTTGCGATTCCTTTAGCGCATTTTACCACTAATTTAAACCAAGAGATTGATTTAAAAGATGCTGTAAGTATAGTCTTTACAATGGCTTCAGATGGCGAGGCAGTTGTTCAGAAAACGATGAACATAAGTGATATTCAATTTACCCAGAATGCTCTAAGTGTTGGTGAAGAAGTTTTAAATGAAAATGTAACACTTTTATTCCCAAATCCAATGAAAGCAAGTTCTGAGATACGTTTTTATTCAGAAGTAAATACAGAAACTGAGGTAGGGATCTACAATACAGCAGGTATTTTAGTAAAAAAACTTTATTTAGCTACTTTAATAGGAAACAACACGTTTACGATTAATAGAAATGGGTTAAGTTCAGGCTTATATTTTGTAAAGGTATCCAATGATTTTAAAACCTATAATAGTAAAAAGGTGGTTTTATACTAGCTTTTGTTAACCCCAGCTCAATGATAAACCATCGACTTTTTGTTGATGGTTTTCTATTTTTAAGAGTCCAAAAAAAATCTCACAACGAATAGCTATGAGATTTTTTAATTTTATAAAAGTTTTATTAACTAAGTGCTATTTTAATTCTTTTAATAGCTTCTCGAATTTGAATTTCTGAAGCTGCATAAGAGATTCTAATACAATTTGGAGCCCCAAAAGCATCCCCTGTAACAGTGGCAACATTTGCATTTTCTAGAATGTATAAAGAAAAATCATTGGCGTTATTAATTTTGGTACCATGTATCGTTTTACCAAAAAATGCAGAAATATCTGGAAAAACATAAAAGGCACCTTCAGGTACATTTACTTTAAAACCATCAATTTCTCTAAGTAAGCCAATTACAATATCTCTTCGAGTTTTAAACTCATCAACCATATATTGTATTTTCTCTACTGGAGCTAAAACAGCAGTAATTGCAGCTCTTTGTGCAATACAGTTTGTGCCAGAAGTAACTTGACCTTGCATTTTTGTACAAGCTTTAGCAATCCATTCAGGAGCACCTATGTACCCAACTCTCCAACCTGTCATTGCAAATGCTTTAGCTAAACCATTTACTGTAATAGTTCTATCGAACATGCTTTCTATAGCTGCAAAACTAAAAGGTTTTGTATCATAGTTTACGTGTTCATAAATTTCGTCAGATAAAATAAATATCTGAGGGTGTTTCTCTAAAACTTCAGCTAAAGCTCTATATTCTGCTTCACTGTAAATAGTTCCACTAGGATTATTTGGAGAGTTAAAGAATATCATCTTAGTTTTAGGCGTAATTGCTGCTTCTAACTGAGCTGGAGTAATTTTAAAATCGGTCTCTATAGAAGAAGGTATTTCTACAAAAGTAGCTTCACTCAAAGTAGCTATTGCAGAATAACTAACCCAATAAGGGGCAGGTAATAAGACTTCATCACCTTTATTCAATAATACTTGTGCAACATTTGCAATAGATTGTTTTGCACCTGTAGAAACCACAATTTGGTTTGGTTTGTAATCTAAACCATTATCTCTTTTAAACTTAACGCAAATTGCTTCTTTAAGTTCTAAATAACCATCTACAGGAGAATAAGAATTATAGTTTTGATTGATAGCTTCAATAGCTGCATCTATAATAAAATCTGGAGTATTAAAGTCTGGCTCTCCTAAACTTAAACCAATAAAATCACTTCAGTTAGATAATAATAATATTTTAAAAATTAATAGTGTTAGCGATTATAGTAAAGATTTTAAGCTAAAGAAATTTTTAAGACCCAGTGACCCTGAATCGTTTACTTCAAATAGATAT
>JBDNBB010000087.1:0-4194 GCA_039768135.1 Polaribacter sp. | reverse complement strand
CTCTAATTTTACTAAAGGATACTCAACACCATCCACTTCTAAAGTTTCTTTAGTGTCTACAGTAGAACGTGTTAAAAAAACATCTTCATTAGACATGTCTTTAAAAGCTACCATTCTATAATTTTCTGGATGAATTCCTTTTTTCATTTTATAATATTTTAATTCTTAAATGTTATGTTTGCAGAATAAAGTTGGTAAAGCTTTATTCTAAATATCAAAACAGACTTTGCTATTTTGAGGATGCAAATTTAACGATATTTTTTAATAAACAAATAAATAAATTACTTTTATTTAAAATCACACTTAAACCTTTACAAATTAATTGCGTAAAATTAATTAAAGAAAAAAATACAATCTATAAAAAATGAAAAAGTTAGCCATTTTAGCCTCATTTATTGTTCTATTATTGACCAGTTGTGATGATACTTATAATTTTAAATTAAAAGTAGATAACAAAACAACGTTAGACAAAGAAATTACAATTACTTTAAGTGAAAAGAATAACAAACCAGTAGACAAAGTTGAGTATTATATAAATGGTAAAGAAATAGAAGCGAATGGGAGCTCTTTAACAATAAATACTGCCGATTTTGGCTTAGGTAAACACCAAGTATCTGCTTTGGTATTTATACCTGGTAAAACAAAAAAGGTAAATAATTCATTTGAAGTTTTTCCCAATGCTAAACCTATTATATATGGTTATGAAATAGTAAACATTTATCCTCATGACAAAAAAGCATATACTCAGGGTTTAGAATATTATAATGGCTTCTTATATGAAACTACTGGGAGAAGAGGTCAATCTACTTTAAGGAAAGTAGATATAAAAACTGGAAAGATTTTGAAAAAAATTGATTTAGATGAAAAATATTTTGGAGAAGGAATGACCATCTTAAATAATAAAATCTATTGGTTAACATGGAAAGCAAAAAAAGGTTTTGTTTATGATTTAGAGACTTTTAAACTAGAAAAAGAATTTAGTTATGGTAAAAGTGCTGAAGGATGGGGATTAACAAATAATGGTACTGATTTGATAAAGTCAGATGGAACAAACAAAATATGGTTCTTAGATGCTGAAAATTTACAAGAAAAAAAATCTATTCAAGTTTACACAACCGATCGTTCAGTAGCAGATATTAATGAATTAGAATTAATTAATGGTAAACTTTATTCTAACAAATGGCAGAAAAATACTATTGTAATTATTGATATTGAAACTGGAATAGCTGAAGGATTAGCTGACTTGAGACCTTTAGAAAAAGAAATGTCTAAAACTCAAAAATTAGAACCTCAAGATGAAGTCTTAAATGGTATTGCTTATGATAAAGAAAATGATAGACTATTTGTAACTGGTAAAAATTGGGCAAATTTATATGAAATCAAATTGACCAAAAAATAATAAATCAATCATTTAAAAGTTCTATTTTCATACAAAACTGTTTTATGCGTTATTTTATTTCTTTCCTAATTTGTGTTGCTTTAATTACAGTTAGTTCTTGTAGAAAAGATTTTTCTGCAATACCAAATTTTGGTACTTTAAAATTTTCTAAAGACACTATTTTTTTAGATACAGTTTTCACTAATATTGGTTCTGCAACTTATAATCTAAAAGTATACAATAGAGGAAATAATGCTATTACCATTCCTAGAATTGGACTAGAAAATGGAACTTCCTCTAACTACAGACTAAATGTAGATGGTATACCTGGTAAAGAATTTAACAATATAGATATTCTTGCAGAAGACAGCATTTTTGTTTTTGTTGAAACTACTATTGATGCTAGCTCTATAACAAATCCTTTATATACAGATCGTATTTTATTTGATACTGGAACAAATCAACAAGATGTAGATTTAGTAACCTTAGTACAAGATGCCAACTTTATTTTTCCTGGAAAAGACCCTATATCAATGAAGATTGACAGCCTAACCTTGGATGGCCAAGCAACAACTATTAAAGGTCGATTTTTAGAAGACACAGAACTTACTATAAATAATACAAAACCTACTGTTATTTATGGATACGCAGCAGTATCTGCTAACAAAACACTTACTATTAATGCAGGTTCTCAAATCTACTTTCATGATAATTCTGGATTAATTATAGACAAAGACGCAACATTACGAGTAAATGGAACAATTAGTGAAAAAGTAACTTTTCAAGGTGATCGTTTAGAAAACAGTTTCAGTAAAATCCCTGGTCAATGGGGTACCATTTGGATGCGTGCAGGAAGTAAAAACAACGAAATTAAACATGCCCAAATAAGAAATGGAATAATTGGAATTTTAATTGATAGTATAAGTTCTAATAATTCTCCTACTTTAAAATTAGAAAATTCTGAAATTTATAACAATTCTAATTTTGGAATCTTAGCTAGAGAAACAAATATTGAAGCTCACAATATAGTAATTGGTTCTGCAGGGCAAGCTTCTTTAGCAGCAACAATTGGTGGTACTTATAATTTTACACATGCTACATTTGCAAATTTTTGGAACAATGGAATTAGACAACTACCTGCTGTCTTGATCAATAATTTTTTCATATTCCTAGACGATAATGGAAATGAAATTACGGTCGCCAAAGATTTACAAGCCGCAAATTTCACCAATTGCATTTTTGAAGGAAATACAAACATAGAATTCTTAATCGACAAAGTAGATGGCAGTCTATTTAATTATAATATTAGAAACTGTTTAATTTCTTTTAATGACATTAATAATACTTTTATTGGAAATTTAGAGATGGACTTTTCAAATATAAATTATCAAAACAATATTATTAATGGTTTTTCTGATTTTAGAAACTCACAGAATGAAGATTTCATCATTGGAGAAGAATCTGCAGCTATACAAAAAGCAATTACAACACCATTCGCATTAGATATCTTAGGAGTAGATAGAAAAAACACTCCAGCTATTGGGGCTTATCAAAATATTGTTTTTGATTAAAAATAAAAATGACTAAATTTATTTTTTATAAATAACTCCATTTTTCATTACAAAAACAACATGTTCCATTGTAGATATATTTTCTAACGGATTATCATCAACTGCAATAATATCTGCAAAAAATCCTTCTGCAATCTGACCGATTTCGTTAGACATTTTTAAAATTCTTGCATTTGTAATTGTAGCTGCTTGAATAGTTTCCATTGCTGGCATACCACCTTCTACCATAAAACCAAATTCTTTACCATTTACACCATGTTTAAAAACACCAGCATCTGTACCAAAAGCAATACCTACACCTTTTTTATAAGCTCTACTAAATGTACCTTGTATTTGAGGCCCAACAGCTAAAGCCTTTGGCACTACAATATCAGGATAAAATCCATCTATTTTTGCTTTCTCAGCAACCTCTTTACCTGCTGTAATTGTTGGTACTAAATAAGCATCGTGTTTTATCATTAAGCTCATAGTTTCTTCGCTCATGTATGTTCCATGCTCAATAGTTTTAACTCCACCAATAATAGCTCTTTGCATGCCTTCATCTCCATGAGCATGAGCTGCTACATGCATACCATAATCTTTAGCCATTTCACAAATAGCTTTAATTTCTTCAATCGTAAATTGAGGGTTATCTCCTGATTTAGCCACACTTAACACACCACCAGTAGCTGTAATCTTAATACAATCAGCTCCGTTTTTATAACGTTGTCTAACTGCTTTTCTACCATCTTCTACAGAGTTTACAACACCTTCTTTAGGCCCTGGATTTCCAATTAAAACTCTACTACTACCATTTGTTGGATCTGCATGACCTCCTGTAGTAGCCAATGATTTACCTGCTGTAAAAACTCTTGGCCCTGGAATTTTACCTGCATTAATTGCATTTCTTAGAGAAATATTTACACCTGAACCACCTAAATCTCTAACTGTTGTAAAACCATTTTTTAAAGTGGTTTCGGCAAATTTTACGGAATTATAAGCAACATCTGCTTCATCTAAAATATATTTATTAATCCTAGTTTTATCATCATACTCCATTTCTAAATGCACATGCATATCTATTAATCCTGGCATAACAACCTTATCTCTTAGATCTATTAAATTGTCACTTTTGGGCATAATATACCCATCTTTTACTGCTGTAATTTTGTTATCCTTTACTACAATAGTTTTTTCTTTATATATTTTTCCGGACTTGGTATCTACCAATTTACCACATAAAATATAACTAGTTTGTGCTGAAAT
>JBDNBB010000086.1:0-38899 GCA_039768135.1 Polaribacter sp. | reverse complement strand
CATGAATAATTCCACAATGACCATGAGAAGTATATTCACAAAAACAAACGTCTGTAATTACATATAAACTTGGGTAATTCTTTTTGATAAAACGAATGGCTTGTTGCATAATTCCATTATCATTCCATGTTTCTGTGCCTTCATCATCTTTTTCTGATGGAATACCAAATAATAAAACAGCAGGAATATTTAATGAAACAACTTCGTCTAATTCTTTAGAAATTGTATCTAAAGAAAAACGTTTTATACCTGGCATAGAAACAATTTCTGTTTCTATATTTTCGCCTTCTTCTATAAACAAAGGATAAATAAAATCATCTACAGATAATTTAGTTTCTCTAACTAATCTTCTTATCCCTTCTGTTTTTCTTAATCTTCTTGTTCTAAACATTATATTAGTTTGATGTAAAATGACTATTCACCAATTCTAAGACTGAGTCTACACTTGGCAAATTTGCAACTTGTACATTTTCGAAATGTTTTCTAGCTTCTTTTGCAGTGGTTTCTCCAATACAGAAAGCAACTTTATCTGCATTATTCTCTGTTAAATAACTCTCTATACCAGAAGGACTATAAAATAACACTCCACTTACTGAATCATCTAATTTCTCTGGACTTAACATTGTTTTATAAGCCTCTACTACATTTACAGTAATATCATGTGATTGCAAATAAGCAGGTAAAATATCTAAACGAACATCACTACAAAAATAGGTGACATTTTTATTTTCTAATGTTGTAGACAAGTATTCTGCTAAGGCTTTTGCATTCTTTGCAACTTTGGTAACCTTGCCTATTCTATTTTCAATTAATTTTTTAGTTCTTCTACCAACACAATAAATGTTCTTGAATTTCATTTCATCCTTAGTAAAAGAATTCAATAGAGCTTCTACTCCATTTTGACTAGTGATTACAACATTTTCAATTTCATTTTTTATCACTTTTGGTGGAATTCTATTAAAACGTATTTTAATAAAATCACTATCATCTATACCAATTGCAGAAGAAAGAAACTCTTTCTGTAATTCTGATAATTTCTTTGTAGAATAAACAGAAGCAATCTTTTCATCAACTTCTTCATCTTCTGCTATTAATTCTTTTCCTCCTCTGTTAATTACAAAATCTGCACAGTCTTTAGCTAAGTATCTGTGGCTTCCTAACTTTGCAGTTTTGCTTACTGTAATTTTCTTAGAGCCATCTCTTTTTAATAAGATTCCTTTAAAATTAATTTCTTGTGTTTTTTCATCAACATAAGCTAAAGCACCTATTGGGGCTGTACAACCACCTTCTAATAATCTTAAAAATTCACGTTCTACACCTACACAAACCTTAGTTTCATAATGATTTAATTGTTCACAAGCATCAATTACAAATTGATCTTTTTCTAAACAAGCCACCATTATTGCACCTTGTGCTGGAGCAGGAATCATCCAAGTTAAAGGTATTGCTCCTTTTTCTCTTAAACCCAGTCTCTCTAAACCTGCAGCAGCAAAAACAGCACCATTCCAAGACTCACTATTTTCTAATTTACTTAAACGTGTGTTTACATTCCCTCGTAAATCTTCAACCTTATGAGTTGGATAACGGTTTAACCACATTGCTTTTCTTCTTAAACTTCCAGTTGCGATAATTCCTCCTGGTTGTCCAAAAAATTCTTCTGTATCCTTTAATACAAGTAAATCTGAATAATTAGCTCTTTTTAAAACTGCACCTTGCATAATACCTTCTGGCAATGCAGTTGGTACATCTTTTAAAGAATGTACAGCAATATCTATATCACCGTTTAACATGGCAACATCTAAATTTTTAGTGAATATTCCTGTAATCCCTAATTCATACAAAGGCTTATCTAGAATAATATCTCCTGTAGACTTTATAGGAACAATTTGAGTTTCATAACCAAATTCTTCTAATTCTTTGCGTACTTTATTTGCTTGCCAAAGAGCCAATTGACTTTCGCGAGTTCCTATTCTGATCGTTTTTTGCATTAAGTATTTTTTAAGATTGGAAGACCTTATTGATGACCTCTAAACTTTGTGCTACAGATGTTTCTTCATCCTTTAAATGTTTCACAAATTGAGTTGTTATTTTTTGTATAAATCGTGAAGTTACTATTTCTGCCTGACTTTCATCAAAATCCACTATTTTTTTCCTTTGAAAATTAATTTCATCGTTCTTAATAGTCTCTAAAGATTGTTTCAAAGCAGCAATTGCCGGTGTAAATCTTCTATGGTTTAACCAATCGTTAAACTCTGCTTTGTGTTTTTCTATAATAACTTCAGCTTTTGGTATTTCTTTTTTACGAGACGATAAAGTTTCATCTGTAATTTTAGATAACTCATCTACATTTACCAAAGATATTCCTTTTAAATCAGTAACATTTTTTGCCACATTTTCTGGCATAGACAAGTCTAAAATTAATAACTCTTTATTACCTGAAATATGCTGTTGAGTTATAGTTGGTTTATCTGCTGCTGTAGAAACAATTAAAACATTAGCCTTAGCAACCTCATCAGTTAAATTTTCTATAACAGATTTTCTTATAGAATAATGTTCTTTTACAAATTCAGTTGCCTTTTCTTCTGTTCTATTAATTAAACAAACTGATTTATTTTGTGTGTATTCTGCTAAATTTTTACAGGTATGTTTCCCCATTTTCCCTAACCCAAAAACTAAGATGTTTTTTGAATTATAATCTGGTAAATTTTTAATTATGTATTGGACTGCTGCATAAGAAACGGATGTTGTACCAGAACTTAGACGAGTATCATTCTTTACTCTTTTACTTGCTTGTAAAACACTATTCACCAGTCTTTCTAGATAAGCATTGGTAGTATTGTGCAATTTAGCCAACTTAAATGCTTGCCTTAATTGACCTACAATTTCATAATCCCCTAAAATTTGACTTTCTAAACCTGTACCAATTCTAAACAAATGATGAACTGCATCTTGATTTTTGTATACATTAGAAATAGAAGCAAACTCCTCTACTGTGCCTTCTGAAAAATGGCATAACAATTGAATTAATTGATAAGGATGTTCTGCAAAACCACAAATTTCTGTTCTGTTACAAGTTGATAAAATAAAAACACCTTCGAAGTTTTTTTCCTTTGCTTTATTTAATAAAGCAGACTGATTTTCTTTAGACAAAGAAAATTTACCTCGGGTATTTGCATCAGCTTTTTTATAACTAACACCAATATTATAAAAATGTGTTTTCGCAGTCTCTAACATAAACTCTAAAAGTTGCACAAAAATAAAAAGAGTTATCAGAAAAAAACATCGCTAAAAGTACTTTAAATAACGTTAAATGTTTTTTAAAGTAAATAATCGGAATAAAAATCATTAAATTCCTTATTTTTGTTATATACAATGGTTTTAGGACGTTTTTATATAGAATCATTCTAAATAAAAAACAGTTGAATTAAAATATATATAATGTTTAAAAATGTCGGCAAAAGTACTTTAGACGAAATTAACCTAGAAAAAGGCTTTTATGTACTTCATTTTCAGAACGAAAGCGAAGAAATTGAAAGCTTCGAAAGAGAAATAGATAGTACTTTTATTCAAATTCACTTCTGCTTGCGAGGGAAATCTAAATTTTTATTCAATGATAACTCCTATTCTTTTGATGTTTTAGATAATAGAAGTATACTTTTATATAACCCTCAGAGGACTTTACCCATTAATTTAGAGATTCAACCTAAAACAACCCTTATTTCTTTATTAATTTCAATTGAGAAATTTCACTCACTATTCTCTAAAGAATCTGGCTATATTCCATTTTTAAGTGATGAAAACAGCAATAAAAAGTATTACGATGACGCAGAAATAAAGCCAACTGTAGCTATTGTTTTGCAACAAATTATAAATTCAAACATAAATAGCTCTATCAGAGAATTATATGTAAAAGGAAAAGTATACGAGTTATTAAGTTTACATTTTCAAAAAGATGAAAGTGCAGATGGAGAATATTGCCCTTTTTTAGTTGATGAACAAAACGTACTTAAAATAAGAGAAGCTAAAAAGATTATTATTGCTAGAATGGCAGAACCTCCAAGTTTACAAGAACTAGCCAATGAAATTGGTTTAAATATAAAAAAACTAAAAGAAGGTTTTAAACAGATTTATGGAGATACAGTGTACAGTTTTCTTTTTGATTATAAGATGGAGCATTCTAGACGTCTTTTAGAAAGCAATCAATACAATGTAAATGAGGTAGGCACACAGGTTGGTTATAGCACAGCCAGTCATTTTATAGCCGCTTTTAAAAAGAAATTTGGTACTACACCAAAGAAATATGTAATGAGTTTAAATCAATAGTTATAAATAGTGATACAACTAACTCATAATGATGTTGAAAATAAACAGCAAAAGTTCCCGATAACTATTGTTTGCGATGCCATAAGAACTCCTGAAAATATTGGAATGTGTTTTCGAATTTCCGAAAGCTTTGGAGTAGAAAAAATATATTTTCATGAAAATTCACCATCTATAAAAAATAGAAAAGTAATCAATACTGCTAGAAACACTATCAACCAAATTGATCATGATTATTATAAAAATTTTGATGATTTAATTCGGCAATTAAAACAACAAGGAAACACAATTATAGGCATAGAAATTACTGATAAAAGTATCGATATTCAAGATTTTGATTTTAAAAACAATGAAAAAATCGTTTTACTTTTGGGTAATGAAAGAAATGGAATTGAAAATATTAACTTAGTAGATGAAACAATAGCTATACCCATGTATGGCAGAAACTCATCTATGAATGTAATTCACAGTTTAGCAATAACGCTCTACGAAATAACAAGTCAAATAAAGATATCTTAAAATATTAAAAATGAAAGGAGTTTTACTAGTAAATTTAGGTTCACCAGCAAGTACATCTACTAAAGATGTAAAGCAATATTTAGGTGAATTCTTAATGGATGAAAGAGTAATTGATGCTCCAAAATGGTTAAGAACTATTTTGGTTAAAGGAATTATTTTAAATACTAGACCAAAAAAATCTGCAAAAGCTTACAAAAAAATTTGGTGGGATGAAGGTTCACCTTTAATTGTTTTATCTGAAAGATTGTTAGAAAAAGTACAGAAAAAAACAGAATTACCTGTTGCTCTTGCAATGCGTTATGGAACTCCGTCTATAAAAATGGGGCTACAAGAATTGCATGAAAAAGGAGTAACAGACGTTTTAATAGTCCCTTTGTACCCTCAACATGCTATGGCTACGACTGATACTATTTTAGTATTAGCAGAGGAATTAAGACAAGAGTTTTTCCCAGAAATGAAATTTAAGCATATTCCTGCTTTTTATCATAAGAAAGATTACATTCAAGTGTTAGCAGAAAGCATAAAGCGTGATTTAGAAGGTAAAGAATGGGATAAGATTTTATTTTCTTATCATGGAATTCCAGAAAGACATGTTCGTAAATCTGACGTTACTAAAAGTCATTGTAATCCAAGTGACAGTGTTAATTTTGAATGTTGTAAAACAAATTCTGCTGCTCATGAATTTTGCTACAAACACCAATGTTATGAAACAACAAAACAGGTTGTTGAATATCTGGACCTTCAACCTCATCAGTATTTTGTTTCTTTTCAATCTAGATTAGCTGGAGACCCTTGGTTGCAACCTTATACAGATAAAATGCTTGAGAAATATCCAGAAGAAGGAGTTAAGAAATTAGCTGTAGTTACACCAGCTTTTGTTTCTGATTGCTTAGAAACTTTGGAAGAAATAGCAATGGAGGGTAAAGAGGAGTTTTTAGAAGCTGGTGGAGAAGCATTCTACGCAATTCCATGTCTGAATGATAGTGATGAATGGGTTGATGTTTTAGTAGATTGGATTGAAGCATAAAAGAACACTTAAATATAATACATTTAATAATAGTTAAATTTACATATAAACATCTGTAATAAATAAAAATTAAATTACAATATATGGACTTTCTTTACGTAAAAGCATTACACATTATTTTTGTAGTTACCTGGTTTGCTGGTTTATTTTATATCGTTCGCTTATTTATTTATCATACAGAAGCAGAAACAAAACTAGAACCAGCTAAAACTATATTGCAGACGCAATACAAATTAATGAGTAAAAGGCTTTGGTACATTATAACTTGGCCCTCTGCAATTTTAGCTAGTATTTTTGCTTTTTGGATGCTTTATCAAATCCCCGGTTATTTATATCAACCTTGGATGCATGTAAAGTTATCATTTGTATTAAGCCTTTATTTTTACCATGGATTTTGTCAGAAAATCTATAGTAGACTTCAGAAAGATATTATCAAATACTCTGCTTTTAAATTACGGATTTTTAATGAAATTGCCACAATAATATTATTTGCTGTTGTATTTTTAGTTACCTTAAAAAGTGCCATTAGTTGGATTTGGGGAGTTGTAGGAATTATTCTTTTTGGCATTCTTTTAATGCTAGGTATAAGGCTATATAAAAAGATCAAAGCGAAAAGATCTTGGGATAAGACTGAAAAAGAAATACTAAAAAAGGATAATTAACCTAAATTTTAATAAAAAAAATCCCATAATTAATTTATGGGATTTTTTTTTGCGGAGAAAGAGGGATTCGAACCCCCGGACCTGTTACAGTCAACAGTTTTCAAGACTGCCGCATTCGACCACTCTGCCATTTCTCCAAGCGTCTTATCAGGTATTTCCTGAATGCGGATGCAAATATAGAAAGCTTTTTTATGTTGTGAAACAAAATGACTAATAATTTTTATTTTTTTTTGGATATATTTAAAAAAAAAGAATTATACATTAATAATCAGCAAATTAAGTATAAACAAAATTAATAGAAATCGTATTAAACAAGATTAGCATAGCAGATAATACTACTGTTTAGTATCTTTGTTTTAAATTTAAACTTTTACAATGTCTTTTAATTCTTTTGGAAATTTATTAAAACTAACTACTTACGGAGAATCGCATGGAGTAGCTATTGGTGGTGTTATTGATGGTTTTCCTGCAGGGGTAGAAATTAACTTAGATGCAATTCAACAAGAATTAGATAGACGTAAACCAGGCCAATCTAAAATTGTTACGCAACGAAAAGAACCAGATACTGTTGAGTTCTTATCTGGAATTTTTAAAGGAAAAACTACAGGGACTTCAATAGGTTTTGTAATTAAAAACACAAATCAAAAAAGTAAGGATTACAATCATAACACTAATATTTATAGACCCTCACACGCAGATTTTACTTATGACCAAAAATATGGTTTAAGAGATTATAGAGGTGGTGGAAGAAGTTCTGCTCGCGAAACTGCAAACTGGGTGGTTGCTGGTGCTTTAGCCAAACAACTCATTTCGTTTATACCAATTAATGCTTTTACCTCTTCTGTAGGTGATATCTTTATTAATAAACCTTACCAAAAATTAGATTTCTCTACTATTGAAAAAAACATAGTAAGATGTCCTGATGAGGAGATTGCTGAAAAAATGATTTCTAAAATTAAAGAAATTAGAAAAGCAGGAGATACAATTGGTGGAACTATAACTTGTGTCGCACAAAACATACCAGTGGGTTTAGGTGAGCCTATTTTTCATAAACTTCACGCTGAATTAGGCAAAGCAATGTTGTCTATAAACGCTGTAAAGGGGTTTGAATTTGGAAGTGGTTTTTGCGGAGCAAAAATGAAAGGATCAGAACACAATGATATTTTCAGTGAAGATGGTAGTACTACCACTAACCTATCTGGAGGAATACAAGGAGGTATATCTAACGGAATGGATATTTATTTCAGAGTTGCCTTTAAACCTGTAGCTACAATAATGTCATCTCAACAAACAATCAATTCAGAAAATAAAATTACTGAAATAACCGGAAAAGGAAGACATGACCCTTGTGTGGTTCCTAGAGCTGTTCCTATTGTAGAAGCAATGACTGCTTTAGTTTTAGCCGATTATTATTTACTTAATAAAACAAGGAAAATTTAAACTAAGTGTTTTTGAGTATCTTTCAAAAAAACTCTTTATTTGAAAAAAAGAAGATTATATTTTATAGATCTTGTTAGAGCTTTTGCAATACTAATGATGCTTCAAGGTCATTTTATTGATGCCCTTATAGATCCAGTTTTTAGAAATTCTGATTATTTAATTTATAAAATTTGGGTTTATTTTAGAGGTATAACGGCCCCTACATTTTTTACAATTTCTGGTCTAATATTTACTTACCTATTATTTAGAGCTAAAGAAAGAAATCAAGATAAAATTAGACTAACAAAAGGAATTCGAAGAGGTATTTCACTAATTGCTATAGGTTACCTCTTAAGAATCCCTTTTTTAGCATGGTTAAATGGTTACTTTAATACCTATTTTCTAGCAATTGATGTTTTACAAATTATAGGCATAAGTCTTATTTTCATTGTGGCACTCTATTGTTTATGTTTTAAGAAAACAAAATTATTTTTAATAGCATCCTTATCAATTAGTATTTTTATTTTTATAACAGAACCCATATATAGAAATTTAAATATAGAGTGGCTTCCACTCCCTATAAATAATTATTTTTCAAAAAATAATGGATCAGTATTTACTATTTTTCCTTGGTTAGGCTATGTTTCTTTTGGCGCTTTTTTAGCTACTATATTTCACTTGTATGAATCTAAAAAAAAGTTTAAAAAGACCATCGTTTTTTCTTTTGTAAGTTTAGGTTTGCTCTTAATTTTATATTCATCTAACACCTTAGTATTTCTGTCAAAATTGTTTGAAATTGAAATTTTTATGGCAGTTGCTAACTACAACTACTTATTTACAAGACTTGGAAATGTTCTTCTTTATTTCGCACTTTTTTATTGTTTAGAAAAGTATTTAAAAAACGAATTAATACTAAAAATAGGTCAAAATACATTATCTATTTATATTATTCATTTTATTTTAATCTATGGTAGTTTTACAGGAATAGGGTTCAAACATTTTTTTGGGAAACGTTTAGAACCCACTGAGGTGATTATAGGAGCTGTCTTTTTTTTAATTTTAGTATGTTTTATCTCTTTTCAATACAATAAAAATAAACAATTATTTTTTCTTACATTTCGATCTAGATTTAAAAAACATAAAAACTAAATGAAGTTTTTTTATAATTTGAAATTATTTTTTCTTTTTCCATTGTTTTTTATGGGCAATACCATTGCACAAAATAATCAAGAAAAGAAACCATATAAAATTAAAAAAAGAACTTATACCTATCAAAAAGTAAAATCTCAAGAAAAATTAAAACTAGACTTATACCAACCTAAAAATAATATTAAAAAAAAACCAATATTGATTTACGTTCACGGGGGTGGCTTTTCCTCAGGAAAAAAAAATGATAAGATTCCTAAATATTTTTGTCAAGAAATGGCAAAGCAAGGATATATTGTTGCCTCTTTATCCTATAGACTAAGCATGAAAAACATTGGTTTTGGTTGTAATGTGCCAGCTAATCTTAAAATAAAAGCATTTAATGAAGCCTCTAAAGATATTTACGATGCAGTACAGTATCTAATTTCTAAAAAAGAGAAATTTAAAATTAATGAGAAAAAAATAATCCTTATTGGATCTAGTGCTGGTGCAGAGGCAATACTTCACTTAGCTTATTCAAAAAAATCATTAAAAAACACTATACCTTTTGCAGGTCTTATAGCTATGGCAGGTGCTGTTACTTCACTAGAATACATTTCTAATAAAACAGCTATTCCTACACAGCTATTTCATGGAGTTAAAGATAAGTTGGTCCCTTATAATATTGCTCCTCATCATTATTGTAAAAAAACAGACCTTGGGTATTTAACCTTGTATGGATCAAAAGCAATTGCTGAAAAGCTTAAAAATTTAAATACATCTTACTATCTATATACAATAAAAGAAGGTAATCATAGTTGGAACACAAGACCTATTTATGAAGCAAGAGCAACTATGTTAGAATTTATTAGAAATGTGATAGTAAATGAAAAAACACTCCAAAAAGAAGTGATTCACTAAAGCATTTTTAGAATCTTCCAGAAACAAAGAATGGATTTTATATCTTTGCAATGGATTATTTAACCTAAAAGAATATTCCACTAATTTTATTTCATGGATATCGAAAAAATACTAAATAGTAGCATCGTAGACACATCTTCATTAATTGGTTATTTTTCTTCAGATAAAGATTCACTAATACAATTAATATTAGTGTATTTGTCTGATACAGAACCTAGATTAGAAACACTTAAAAAAAATGAAGAAACACTAAATTACGAAACAATTAGAAGTATTTCTCATTTTTTAAAATCATCTTTAGGCCTAATGGGGGTTCGTTGCTTAAATGAAATTTCAGAATTAGAACAAAAAGCACAAGATAAAGTAGCTGAAGACACCTTAAAAAAAGAGTTAATATATATCAATAAATCACTTCAAGAAAGTATCACAGAATACAAACGAATTCTGAATGCGCTAGAAGCTCTATAGTTTTTTTACTAGTAAAAATGATTAAAGAATTACAATTACGTGTTAACTTAATTGAAGAACGTAAAAAAGACATTCTTTTGTACAAATCTGCAAGCTTTTTAAAAATAAAAGCACATAATATATCTGCAGTTAAAGTACTAAGAAAATCAATAGATGCAAGAAAAAAAGAAACCATCTTCAATTATAAAGTAGCTGTCTATATTAACGAAAATGTTACAGAAAAATCAGATTATATCTTTGATTATAAAGATGTTTCTAATGCCAAAGAAATACATATTGTAGGTTTTGGACCAGCAGGTATGTATGCAGCGCTAAGATGCATAGAACTTGGGTACAAACCGATAGTATTAGAGAGAGGTAAAAATGTACAAGAACGAAGAAGAGATTTAAAAGCAATTAACCAAGCTCATAAAGTAAATAACAATTCTAATTATTGCTTTGGAGAAGGTGGTGCTGGTACTTATTCAGATGGCAAGCTTTACACTAGAAGTTTAAAACGAGGAGACGTAAGAAGAATTTTTGAAAACTTGGTATATCATGGAGCAACAGAACAAATTCTTATTGATGCACATCCTCATATTGGAACAAACAAACTTCCAAAAATTATTAAAACCATTCGTGAAACTATTTTAAATTTCGGAGGTGAAATACATTTTAATTCCTCTGTTACAGATTTTAATATTCAAAATAATAAAATAAAAGGTTTACAAATAAATAACGAAAAAGAAATAGATGTTAAATCCGTTATTTTAGCAACAGGCCATTCTGCGAGAGATGTTTATGAACTTTTACACAAAAAAAAGATTGCGATTAAAGCAAAATCTTTTGCGATGGGAGTTCGTGTAGAACATCCACAAGAAATCATAGATCAAATTCAATATAGTTGTTCTGGGGAAAGAGATGAGTTGCTACCTGCAGCAGCTTATAGCTTGGTAGAACAGGTAAATAACAGAGGTGTCTACTCTTTTTGCATGTGTCCTGGAGGTTTTATTGTACCTGCAGCTACAGCAGACGGTGAAGTTGTAGTAAATGGAATGTCTCCAAGTAGGAGAAACAATAGGTTTGCAAATTCAGGTATTGTAGTTGAATTAGATATTGATAAAGACTTTAAGAAATATGACCACTTAGGTCCTTTAAAAGGCTTGCAATTTCAAAAAGATTTAGAAAAAATAGCTTATTTTGCTGGTGGAAGAACGCAAACAGCACCCGCTCAAAGACTTGTAGATTTTGTTGACGGAAAATTATCTACAGATTTAAACGAAACCTCTTATCAACCAGGTTTAAATTCTGCACCACTACATTCTTTACTTCCAAAAATTATTGGTAGTAGATTACGTAAAGGATTTCCTGTATTTGGAAATAAAATGCATGGATACTTTACAAATGAAGCAAATATTGTAGGAGTAGAATCTAGGACTTCTTCTCCAGTAAATATACCGAGAAAAGAAAATCTGGAACATATTGAAATTGAAGGCTTATTTCCATGTGGTGAGGGTGGTGGTTATGCAGGTGGTATTATTTCTGCTGCAATGGATGGTGAAAGATGTGCAGAAGCTGCAATTGCGAGATGCTAATTAATTGAGTTTTTTTTTAATTAGACAAACCCAAAAAGTATTCCTAATTTTACCTTATTAAATCCGTTTATGAAATTAACAATTGGGAGAATTGACAAAGCTGATTTTCATGAGTTATCTCTTGAAGATATAGACATAAAAATAGATTCTGGAGCATATACTTCTTCTATTCATTGTTCACAGATTAAACAGTATACTAAAGGAAGTGAACAATTTATTTCATTTACACTATTAGATCCAGAACATAAACTATACACTAACAAACAATTTACATTTAAAAAATATAGTGCTAAAAAAGTTAAAAGTTCTAATGGTCAATCAGAAGAGAGATTCATGATTCAAACAACGATTGAAATATTTAACAAATCTTTTCCAATTTATTTAACTTTAAGTGAACGAAAAGAGATGAAATTTCCTATATTGATTGGAAGAAAATTTTTAAATAATAAATTTATTATTGATCCGTCAAAAAAAAACCTATCACATAAATTAAAAACAAATTAAATGAAAATTGTTATTTTATCGAGAAACCCTAAATTATACTCTACAAAAAGGTTAGTTGAGGCTGCTTTAAAGAGAAAACATGAAGTATTAGTGGTAGATCATTTAAAATGTGATATTGTAATTGAAAAAAAATCTCCAAAAATATATTATAAAGGAGAATACATCGAAAATATAGATGCAATTATACCAAGAATTGGAGCATCTGTTACTTTTTATGGAACTGCTGTTATTCGTCAGTTTGAAATGATGAAAGTATTTACCTCTGTGAGCTCGATAGCATTAACTCGATCTAGAGACAAATTAAGTAGCTTACAAATATTAGCAAGAGCTGGAGTTGGTTTACCAAAAACGGTATTTACGAACTACACAAAGGACGTAGAACATGTAGTTGAGTCTGTTGGAGGAGCCCCTGTTGTTTTAAAATTATTAGAGGGCACGCAAGGACTAGGAGTAGTTTTAGCTGAAACTAAAAATGCAGCAACTTCGGTATTAGAAGCTTTTAATGGTCTAGGAGCTAGAGTAATTGCTCAACAATTTATAAAAGAAGCTGGGGGTGCAGATATTAGAGCGTTTGTTGTAGATGGTAAAGTAATTGGTGCAATGAAACGACAAGGAAAAGAGGGTGAATTCCGCTCTAATTTACATAGAGGAGGAAATGCTACAGTTATTGAACTAACTGATGAAGAAGAAAAAACAGCTTTAAAAGCTACCAAAGCTTTAGGCTTAGGAGTCGCAGGTGTAGATATGTTACAATCTTCTAAAGGTCCTTTAGTATTAGAAGTAAATTCGTCTCCAGGTTTAGAAGGTATCGAAATTGCTACAGGTAAAAATATTGCAAAAGAAATTATACGTTATTTAGAAATACATGTCGAATAAGCCTTTTACACTTTTAGGTAAAGTTACTCCAGAAGGAAAACGTACAGTAATCGATTTAAAAATTGCAAAACTACATACAAGAACTACCGTTAATGTTCCAGTAATTATAGAACATTCAAAAAAACCTGGCCCAGTAGTTTTACTACTTGCAGGTATTCATGGAGACGAAACAAATGGGGTTGGTATTGTAAGGGAAATCATAAACTTAAAATTGAATAAACCTAAAATTGGAACCATCATTTGTATTCCTGTATTTAATATTTTTGGATATCTTGTTCAGACAAGAGAGTTTCCAGACGGGAGAGATTTAAACAGAATGTTTCCAGGAACTCTAAACGGATCTTTGGCTAGTCAGTTTGCATTCCAATTTTCAGAAAAAATAGCTCCTTATGTAGATTATGTTATTGATTTTCATACAGGTGGTGGTGAGCGTGACAATGTTGCACAAATAAGGTGCAATAAAGACGATAAAAAAGGATTAGAATTAGCAAAAGTATTTAATCCACCTATAATTGTACATTCTAACACTATTATAAAATCACTAAGAGAAACCTTGTATAAAATGGGAAAAACCGTTTTATTGTTTGAGGGTGGTAAATCTAAAGAGTTAAATCCTACAATCATAAATGAAGGTGTTAATGGTACAAGAAATGTATTAATTCACTTAGGGTTAATTGAAGGAGAGATAAATGTAAGGGAAACCCCAATTTACATCAAAAAAGCAAAATGGATACGAGCTTCGGACTCTGGTATGTTTAAAATTCGCGTTTCAAACGGGTGTTTTGTTGAAAAAAAAGAAGTTTTAGGAGTCATACAAGATCCATTTGGAGACTTTACAAAGAAAATTTATGCACCATATAAAGGCTTTATATTCTGTATAAATAAAACACCAATAGTCAATAAAGGAGACGCTCTATTTCATATGAGTATAAGCGAATAAAAAGTAATTATAAACCATGCGTATAGATATTATTTCAGTAGTTCCAAATTTATTAGAAAGTCCATTTAACCATTCTATAGTAAAACGCGCCCAAGAAAAAGGGTTGGTAGAAATTATTCTACACGATTTAAGAACTTATGGTTTAGGAAACTATAAGCAAATTGACGATACTCAATTCGGAGGAGGTGCAGGTATGGTTTTAATGATAGAACCTATAGCTACATGTATTAAAAAATTACAATCAGAGAGAATATATGACGAAATTATATATATGACTCCAGATGCCAAAACTTTAAATCAAAGTACTGCAAACACGCTATCTTTAAAAGAAAATATCTTAATACTGACAGGGCACTATAAAGGCGTGGATCAAAGAATTAGAGATAAATTCATTACCAAAGAAATTTCTATTGGTGATTATGTATTAACGGGTGGTGAATTAGCAGCTGCAGTTTTAGTAGATGCTGTTGTTCGTTTAATTCCTGGTGTTATAGGAGATGAACAATCTGCTTTAACAGACTCTTATCAAGACAACCTACTCTCCCCTCCTGTTTATACAAGACCAGCAGAATTTGAAGGACTAAAAGTTCCTGAAATTTTATTGTCTGGGAATTTTCCAAAAATTGAAGATTGGCGTAATGAAAAAGCATATGAAAGGACACAAGAAATAAGACCTGATTTATTAAAAGAATAAAGATAAATTGCTTATTAAAATTAGTTTTGCACTTCTGATTTTATATATATCTAATAATCAGATAAAAAAACAACAAATTAAATTTCTTTAATTAAATTTAATTACTAAATTTGCGACCGCTAAAATAACCGCTGACGATATACGTGAATGTTATTTTGGTAAAAAAACTATAAATATTAAGATATGGAATCTTTAATAAAATTTGTACAAGACGAATTTGTAGCAAAAAAAGAATTTGCAGAATTTGCAGCTGGTGATACAATTACTGTATACTACGAAATTAAGGAAGGTGAAAAAGTTAGAACTCAGTTTTTTAGAGGTGTTGTAATACAAAAAAGAGGAACTGGAACTTCAGAAACATTTACTATTAGAAAAATGTCTGGTACTGTTGGTGTTGAAAGAATTTTTCCTGTAAATTTACCTTCTATCCAAAAAATTGAAATCAACAAAAAAGGTAAAGTTCGTAGAGCGCGTATTTTTTACTTTAGAGGTCTTACTGGTAAAAAAGCTAGAATTACCGAAAAGAGAAGATAATTATATTACAAAATATATTTTAAAAAAGCACTGTAAACATTTACAGTGCTTTTTTAATTAACAAATGTTTATAAATCTAGTTTATAGATTGTTAACTTCTATTCTGTGAATTATTTTAAAATAAACAGTTTAGTAATTAATTTTGAGACACAATACTATTGTATTATGTAATGTCTTCAAACAAAATAATAAGAAATACAGATAGTATTTAAAGTAGTATTCTTTTGTAATTAAATTTTAACTCTAAAATTTAATTGATGATGTTTTTTTTTAGTGTAAATAATTTACAGGTCAACCAAAACAATTATCAACAAAGAATTAGTAATATAAAAATTTATGATTATCTAAATTTTTATATTTAAACTTTCAAAAAAGCCATGTTTTACAATTATCCTGTAAACTGTGGCTTTTATCTATTTAAAAACGAACTAATCTTAAATAATTTTTATAAATTCCTTAGAAAAAAAGAGAAATTAATAAGAAATTATTAATAAAAAATACAACTGTTATTGTTAAATTTGCCAGGCTTAATCTATAAGCTTTTTTTTTACCAAAAAAACAATTTTCAGATATTTTAAACTTATCATAAATGGCTAAAATAATTTATACAAAAACAGATGAAGCACCGGCTTTAGCAACACGCTCTTTCTTACCTATAGTAAAAGCTTTTACAAAATCTTCGCAAATAGAGATTGAAGTAAAAGACATCTCTCTAGCTGCTAGAATACTTGCTAATTTCTCTGGATACTTAACAGAAAATCAAAAAGTAGAAGATGCTTTAGCTATTTTAGGAGATTTAGCAAAACAACCTGATGCTAATATTATAAAATTACCAAACATTAGTGCTTCTGTTTCGCAACTTAAATCCGCCATTGCTGAGTTACAAGAATTAGGCTATCCTATTCCAGACTATCCTGAAAATCCAAAAACAGAAGAAGAAAAAAACTGTTTAGCATTATACAATAAAGTAAAAGGGTCTGCTGTAAACCCAGTTTTACGAGAAGGTAATTCTGATAGAAGAGCTCCAAAAGCAATTAAAAACTATGCGCGTAAAAACCCACACACAATGGGTGCTTGGAGTTCAGATTCTAAAACACATGTAGCTACTATGGAGAAAGGTGATTTTGCCCATAATGAAAAGTCTGTAACCCTTTCTAAAGGAACTAGTGTAACTATAAAACATATTGCAGATTCTGGAACAGAATCTGTTTTAAAAGAAGAAATAAATCTTTTAGACGGTGAAATTATAGATGCAACTACAATGAGTAAAAAAGCATTACTTTCATTTTTAGAGGCTCAAATTACTGATGCTAAAGAAAAAGGAGTATTACTTTCTTTGCACATGAAGGCAACAATGATGAAAGTTTCTGATCCTATTATTTTTGGACATGCAGTAAAAATATTTTACAAAGACTTATTTGAAAAACACGACAAAAAATTCCAAGAAATTGGGGTTGATGCAAACGTAGGCTTCGCTAGTATTCTAAATAGCTTAGATAAATTGTCTGACGATAAAAAAGCGGAAATACTTTCAGATATCTCAGAAATTTATTCAAAAAGACCAGCTTTAGCAATGGTAAATTCTGATAAAGGTATTACCAATTTACACGTACCTTCAGACATTATTATTGATGCTTCTATGCCTGCAATGATAAGAAATTCTGGTAAAATGTGGAATACTAAAGGAGAGTTGCAAGACACCAAAGCTATTATTCCTGATAGTTCTTACGCAGGTATTTATGAAGCAACTATTGATTTTTGTAAAAAGAATGGTGCTTTTGATCCTACAACAATGGGAACAGTACCTAATGTTGGTTTGATGGCACAAAAGGCAGAAGAATATGGTTCTCATGATAAAACATTTGAAATTTCCGAATCAGGTAGAGTACAAGTTATAGATGCAGGTGGCACCATACTGTTAGAACACAATGTAGAAGAAGGTGATATTTGGAGAATGTGTCAAACAAAAGATTTACCAATTCAAGATTGGGTAAAATTAGCAGTTACAAGAGCAAAAGCTTCTAACACACCAGCAGTTTTCTGGTTAGATGAAAGCAGAGCTCATGATGCAGAAATCATGAACAAAGTAAATACATACTTAAAAAATCATGATACTTCTGATTTAGATATAAGAATTTTATCACCTATAAAAGCTACTGAATTCACTTTAGAGAGAATCGCAAAAGGTGAAGATACTATTTCTGTTTCTGGAAACGTATTACGTGATTATTTAACAGATTTGTTCCCAATTTTAGAAGTGGGTACCTCTGCTAAAATGTTATCTATTGTACCATTAATGAATGGTGGAGGATTGTTTGAAACTGGTGCAGGAGGTTCTGCTCCTAAACATGTAGAACAATTCTTGGAAGAAAACCACTTAAGATGGGATTCTTTAGGTGAGTTTTTAGCCTTAGCAGTTTCTTTAGAGCATTTAGGGAACACCACAAATAATGAAAAAGCTTTAATTTTAGCTGAAACTTTAGATGAAGCTACAGATACATTCTTAGATCAAAATAGATCTCCGTCTAGAAAAGTAGGTGAATTAGACAACAGAGGAAGTCACTTTTATCTTGCAAAATATTGGGCAGATGGTTTAGCGAATCAAGATAAAAATGCTGAATTAAAACACGAATTTGCCCAAATTGCTGAAGCATTAAGTAATAATGAATCGCAAATTGTAAAAGAATTGAATGACATTCAAGGAAAGCCAGTAAATATTGGAGGTTACTACTTACCAAATGAAGATTTAGTAGTAGATGCAATGAGACCGAATAATGCACTTAATACTATATTGAGTTAACTTTAACATTTATTTAAATAAAACATTAACAAAAGGAGTGCTTCACAGCACTCCTTTTTTAATTAGATTTGATTTTCATTAATTAATCACTTAACATGAATAAGAAAAAAATAATCATTATAATAATTCTATCTTTTAGTTGTCTTTTTCTTATTTACAACTATTTCTTTTCAGAGAATGATAGAGAAGTTTATTTAACCACTAAAGTAAAAAGAGGAACTTTTATTAGTGAGGTTATTACTTCTGGAGAGGCACAGTCTACAAGTTTAAAAAAAATTAATGGTCCAGAAAATCTTAGAAAATTTAAATTAAGAGATATTAAAATTCAAGATCTAGTCCCTGAGGGATCTATTGTAAAAGTAGGGGATTATGTTGCAAGGTTAGACCCGACTGGTGTTAACGAACAAATCATTGATGCTAGACTTAACCTTGAGAATGCGCTTTCTAAATTCACACAACAACAATTAGATACTACACTCTCTTTAAAAGAGGAAAGAAACGCTATAAAAGATTTAAGTTTTAGTATGGAACAAACAACACTAGAACTAAAACAATCTATTTACGAACCCCCTGCAACAACTAAAAAATTAGAAATTAATTTAGAGAAATCAGAAAGAGACTTAAGAGAAAGAAAAGAAAATTATACAATTAAAAAAAGACAGGCCAATGCAAAAATGGTAGAGGTTGGAAACGAAGTATCTAAAATTAAAAAAGAGCTAAGCAACCTATTGGAGTTATTAAAATCTTTTACAATATACTCTGATGGTAATGGAATGATTACTTACTATAAAAATTGGGATGGTACAAAGAAAAAAGTAGGTTCTACAATAAGTCCTTGGAATCCTACTGTTGCAAGTTTACCAGATTTAACAAAAATGGAATCTAAAACCTATGCAAACGAAGTAGACATTCGCAAAATAAAAAAAGGACTTCCTGTAAAAGTGGGTTTTGATGCTTTTCCTGATATAGAAATTCCAGGAATAGTAACTGATGTTGCTAATGTTGGAGAAAATAAAAGAGGATCTGACATTAAGGTTTTTCAAGTCATGATTAAACTTAACGAAACAAATGATAATATTAGACCAGGTATGACTACCTCTAATAAAATTGTAACATTTGAAAAAAAAGATATACTAAGCATCCCGCTAGAAGCGATTTTTTCTAAAGATTCAATGACTTATGTTTATCAAAAAAAAGGTTTTTCTATAATTAAAAAAGAGGTAGCAATTGGTAGTTCAAATAATGATGCTGTAATTATTTTAAAAGGAGTTACTGAAAATGATATTGTTTACCTAAATAAACCTGAAGGTTTAGAGAACAACAAGATAGTGCCTTTAAATTAGTCTTTATGTTCGATAAAATCTATATAGAAAAACTAAAATCTAATTTTACGGAAGCCATACGAGTTATTTTGGCTAATAAAGTAAGAACATTACTTACCTCTTTAGGTATTATTTTTGGTGTTGCTGCAGTAATCACAATGTTAGCAATTGGTAATGGTGCAGAAAAAGAAATTTTAGCTCAATTAGAGTTAGTTGGTGTCAATAATATTGTAATTACTCCTATTCCAGACGAAATTGATAATAATGAAGAAGAAAACGCTGAAAGTGATGCCTTAGAAACAGTCCGTTTTTCCAAAGGATTAGATATGTTAGACGTAGTTAGTATAAAAAAAAATATACCTTCGATAAAAACAATAAGTCCAGAGGTTGTTTTAGAAACTTATGTTATAAAAAAAGGAAGGCAAAACCCAGTTAAACTTATAGGAGTATCGCCTACATTTTTTGAAACTTCGAATATTGATATAGAGGAAGGTAAAAACTTTTCTGAAAAACAAGTAAGCAATTCCTTACCAATCTGTATTATTGGAAAAAAAATAGAAAAGAAACTTTTTCCTGGAGAAAGTGCATTAGGCAAGCAAATAAAAGTAAAAGATGTTTGGCTACAAGTTATTGGGGTAATCGAAGAAAAGTTTATCTCTGAAAACGCTCAAGAAAATTTAGGTATTAGAGATTTAAATTTAGATATTTATATTCCGATTACAACTTTTTTAGTTCGCTATAAAGATCGAAAAACAATCATAGATAAACCACTTCCTTCTGGGGGAGGTATGTTTTTCTCTAGTGGACAACAACAAGGGCCTAAAAAAAGAATTCCAAGAGGTAATTATCATCAGTTAGATAAGTTAGTAATTCAGGTAACTGAATCTGCTGAGCTTAATGCTACTGCTGATGTTCTTAGCAGAATGTTGAAAAGAAGACATAATGATATGTTAGACTTTGAAATATCAATTCCCATACAACTTCTAAAGCAACAACAAAAAACCAAACAAATCTTTAATATTGTATTAAGTATAATTGCAGGAATCTCATTGTTAATTGGTGGCATTGGAATCATGAATATTATGCTAGCTTCTGTTTTAGAGAGAACAAAAGAAATAGGTATTATTAGAGCTATTGGTGCTACACAAGAAGATGTTATTTTACAATTTTTAACAGAGTCTGTCTTAGTGAGTATTGGAGGAGGCATTATTGGAATAGTATTAGGTGTTTTAGCCTCTTATGTTCTCCAAATAACTACTGGAATAGAGACTATATTATCTACAAGTGCTATTCTTTTGTCTTTTTTTGTAGCCACGTTAATTGGCTTAATTTTTGGAATAGCACCTGCTAAATCTGCAGCAAACAAAAGCCCTATTGAAGCAATTAGACACGAATAATTATGAAAAAAAATCTTTTTTATCTTTTAATTGTTTTTTCTTTGAATTCATTGGCACAGCAAAGAATAACGCTCGAAGAAGCAATAACAATTGCACAAAAAAACTCGCCCGACTATAAAGCTTTATTAAATCAAAATCAAGCTAGTTATTGGAGGTTTAGAAATTATAAAGCTGGTTTTTTACCTCAATTAAGGTTAGATGCAACTTTACCAAGATATTCAAATTCTGTAAATAGATTAACAAATGATACAGGTCAAGATATTTTTGTTCGTTCTAATCAAGCTAGTTTTGATGGAGCTCTTTCCTTAAATCAAAATATTTCTCTGACAGGAGGTACAATTTCAATTAGTTCACAATTAGAAAGAGTGGATGTTTTTGGAGAAAATATGTCTACTGGTTTCTCTGTGATTCCTTTTTCTTTAAACTACAGACAAAACTCTCTATTCTACAACCCGTTTAAATGGCAGAAAAAGATTGAACCTTTAGTTTATGAAGAGGCTAAAAGAGAGTTTATTGAACGTATGGAACAAATTTCATCCAACACAAGTAGGCGTTATTTTGCTTTATTAAAAGCACAAATTCAAACTAAAATTGCAAAATCAAACTTATCAAATCAAGATACACTATTCCAAATTTCTAAAGGAAGGTTTAAAATGGGTAAAATTGCAGAGAACGACTTGTTACAAATAGAGCTTTCTGTATTAAACTCAGAAAATGATGTTATAACTAACGAAATTAACTTTAAAAGGTCTTCCCAAAACCTTTCTCGTTATTTGGTTCTAGATACTGAAAACATCCTTCTATCTACTCCAAAAGAATTAAGTTCTTTTACCGTTACTGTAGAAAAAGCATTACAAGAGGCAAAAGCAAATAGAAAAGCAATAATTGAATTTAGAAGAAGACGCTTAGAGGCAGAACAAGATGTTGCAGAGGTAAAAGGTAACAACCGTATACAAATGAGTTTAAGAGCTAATTTTGGTATATCACAACAAGGCAGTGTATTTAATAATTTATTTCAAGATTTTAACCAACAACAAAATGTAGTCTTATCTTTAGGAGTTCCAATATTAGACTGGGGTGTTTCAAAATCTAGACGGAAATTAGTAGAGGCCAACAAAAATTTAGTGAATACTAATATCGAAATTGAAGAACAAGAATTTCAGCAAGAAATTTACTTACATGTTTTAAATTGGCAAAATCAACGCAATTTCTTAAAAACAGCAAAAAAAGCACAAGAAATTGCTTTAAAACGCTACGAAATTGCAAAAAAACGATTTGTTCTTGGGAAAATAAATATTACTGATCTAAATATCGCTTTACAAGAACAAGACCGATCTGTACTCCAATATTTAAATTCATTAGAAAAATTTTGGACTGACTATTATATATTAAGAAGACTAACTCTCTTTGATTTTATAAAAAATGAGAAAATTAAGGTAGAAGATATCATTTATGATTAAGTTTTTTTAACGTTTTCTTAGACAATTCTAGTTGTTTAAAGAGTACTTTTGTTTAATAATTTTTTATATTAATCAAACAAAATACTTTCATTGAAAAAATTACTTATTTTATTTATCTTTTTTTCTACAGGGTTATATAGTCAAGAAAAAATAACAATTAGCGGTACTGTTTATGATAACAAAAGTAACGAAACATTAATAGGTGTATCTGTTTACTTCCCTGAATTAAATGCAGGAACAAGCACTAACGAATATGGTTTTTATTCTTTAACACTTCCTAAAGGTAAATATAACGTACAAATTAGTTACCTCGGTTTTTTAACAATAACGGAACAAATCACGCTAACTACAAACATTACAAAAAACTTTAAACTTATTGAAGAAGCAGAAAGTCTAGGAGAAATAGTAATACAATCTGACATAGAAAAATTAAATGTTAGAACTCCGCAGATGAGTGTTAATAAACTGAGTTCTGCTACTATTAAAAAAATACCTGTTGTTTTAGGAGAAGCTGATATTATAAAATCTTTACTATTATTACCAGGTGTTACAAGTGCTGGAGAAGGTGCTTCTGGATTTAATGTTAGAGGTGGTGCTGCAGATCAAAACTTAATATTGTTAGATGAAGCTATAGTATTTAACTCTTCCCATTTATTTGGATTCTTTTCTGTGTTTAACCCAGATGTAATAAAAGATGTAAAGCTTTACAAAGGTGGTATACCTGCTAAATTCGGAGGAAGATTATCTTCTGTTTTGGATATTTATCAGAAAGAAGGAAATAGTAAAGATTTTAATGTTACTGGAGGTATTGGCTTGGTTTCTTCTAGACTTTTGGTTGAAGGTCCCATTGAAAAAGAAAAAAGTTCTTTTGTTGTTGCTGGTAGAGCATCTTACGCACACTTATTTCTTCCTCTATTTAATAACGATAACAAAGCTTATTTCTATGACTTAAACAGTAAAATAAATTATCGATTTAATGATAGAAACAATGTATTTCTCTCTACTTATTTCGGTAAAGACGTTTTTGGAGTAAATGAAAGTTTTGTAAATGATTATGGAAACACTGTATTAAATTTAAGATGGAATCATCTTTTTTCTGATAAAATATTTTCTAACCTATCATTAATCTATTCAGATTACTTTTATGGACTTACCCTAGATTTTGTTGGATTTGAATGGGACTCTGGAATTACAAATTTCAATTTAAAGTACGACTTTAAGCACTACTTAAATGACCAATTTACCCTTAGTTATGGTATAAATAACATTTACAGCAAATTTAACCCAGGAGAAATTGTACCAAACAGAGAGGATTCTGGTATACAACCTGAAAAACTTATTGACAAATACGCTAATGAATTTGCCGCATATTTATCTGCAGAACAAAGAATAAGCGAAAAGTTAACCCTTGAGTACGGTCTTCGATACAGCAACTTTAGTAGATTAGGACAAGATGAAATAAATAGTTACTATAATAACAATCCAGTTATTTATAATGAAGAATTTAAAAGGTACGAGTCTGCAGAAGCTACAGGAATAAATACTTACGATAGGAGTGATGTATTGGCAAGTTTTCAAAATTTTGAACCACGTTTCTCACTTTCTTATCTTGTTAATGAAGAGAGCTCTGTTAAAATGAGTTATAATAGAATGGTACAATACTTGCATTTATTATCCAATACCTCATCTCCTACTCCTCTAGATATTTGGACACCAAGTGGACAATTTGTAAAACCTCAAAAACTTGATCAATTTGCAGTTGGGTATTTTAAATCAATTAAAAATGGAGATTATTCATTAGAAACAGAGGCTTTCTATAAAGATATTCAGAATAGAATTGACTATATTAATGGAGCGAACTTAGTAGCAAACAATGAGATAGAAACTGTCATTTTAAATGGCCAAGCAAGAGCATACGGTCTTGAAGTTCTAGTAAAAAAGAATGAAGGCGATTTTACAGGTTGGTTTGCGTATACATGGTCAAAATCGGAACAACAAACACCAGGAAGAACAGAAAATGAACCGGGTATAAATTCAGGAGAATGGTACAGTACTCCGTTTGATAAGACACACGATCTTTCACTTAATGGTAGTTATGAACTCTCTAAAAAATGGACTTTTAATGCAAACTTTTTATTTCAAACTGGGCAACCTACTAATTACCCAGTAGGTCAGTATGAAATTTCAGGTTTAAATGTGCCTATTTATGATGACAATAGAAGAAATGCAGACAGATTGCCAGCCTATCACAGGTTAGATATATCGGCTACATTAACACCAGAAAAAAACAAGAATAGAACCTGGCAAGGAGAATGGGTTTTTGGTATTTATAATGTTTATGGAAGACAAAATGCTGCCTCTATTAACTTTAGACAGAACAGAGAAACGCGAAGAAATGAAGCTGTACAGACTTCAATATTTGGACTAGTTCCTTCTGTTACTTATAATTTTAAATTTTAATTTAAAGATGAAAAATATACATATAATTCCAATTTTATTATTATTTGCGTTGTGCAATTGTGAAAAAGTAGTTGACGTTGAAGTTCCTTCAATTGAACCTAAATTGGTTGTTGATGCTTCATTTGAAGTTTTTTTTGATGAAAACCCTGTAAGCGCAAAAACTGACATAAAACTAAAATTATCTGCAGACTATTTTGAAGAAACCATACCTGTAGTAACAGATGCCTCTGTATTTATAACTGATTTATCTTCAAGAACTATTTTCAATTATGAAGATTCAAATGCTGATGGAACTTATACAACATCACAATCCTTTATTCCTCTTGAGAATAATAATTACGAGCTTACTGTTATTTATAATAATGAGACCTATAAAGCAACTTCGAAAAGAATTAAATCTACCCCTCTTACTAGAGTAGAACAAGGAAATCAAACCTTATTTTCGGGTGAAGAAACTGAAATTAAACTCTATTTTTCTGATGATGGTACAGTAGATAATTACTATATTTTCGATTTCTCAAATTCATTATACTTAGCTTTAGAAGATCGTTTTTTTAATGGTGCAGAATATAGTTTTTCTAATTTTTATCAAGAAGATGATATAGAGCTACCAGCAACAGTTACCATAAAAATGTCTGGAGTATCCAAGGAATACTATACGTACTTTAATATATTAATAGATCAAAGTGGACAAGATGCAGGTGGCCCTTTTGAGTCTGTGCCTTCTTCTTTACTTGGAAATATTATTAATACTACAAATGAAGATAATTTTCCTTTGGGATATTTTCAAATTTCGGAATCAGATACATTTACAATAGACTTAGAGCAGAGGTAATAAATATATTTTTTTTCACTTTTTTAAAACTATAAAATAAGTACTTTTGAGTAATGGAATTTATAAAAACAACAGAACAAGACTCGAAGTATAATCATTTAGAAAAGCAATCTACTTTAGAGTTATTAACAAACATAAATAAAGAAGATCAAAATGTAGCCTTTGCAGTAGAAAAAGCGATACCGCAAATAAAGAAACTGACAGATAAAATTGTTCTTAAACTCAAAAAGGGGGGACGACTCTTTTATATGGGGGCTGGTACATCTGGAAGATTAGGAATTTTAGATGCTTCTGAATGTCCGCCTACCTTTGGTGTTTCTCACGATCTAGTTGTTGGTTTAATAGCAGGAGGAGATATTGCCATAAGAAAAGCAGTAGAATTTGCAGAAGATGACAAGAATCTGGGCTGGAAAGACCTTCAAAAACATGCTATTAATGATAAAGATATTGTTGTAGGTATTGCTGCTTCTGGAACAACTCCATATGTGATTTCTGCACTAGAAAAATGTAACGAACATAGTATTGCAACAGGCTGTATAACATGCAATGTAAAAAGTCCATTATCAAAAATAGCAACTTATCCAATAGAAGTTTTAGTAGGACCAGAATTTGTTACAGGAAGCTCTAGAATGAAAGCTGGTACAGCTCAAAAGCTAGTTTTAAATATGCTTTCTACTTCTGTTATGATTCAACTCGGAAAAGTAAAAGGAAATAAAATGGTAGACATGAAGCTCTCTAATGAAAAATTAGTAAACAGGGGGGTAAAAATGTTAATTCAAGAATTAGACGTTAATCAAAAAGAGGCGCATCAATTGTTACAAAAATATGGGAGTGTCAGAAATGCAATTAAAAACTTTTAAAATGAGTACAAATCTAAATTTATTAAGCAAAGGATTAATTAGACTTGGTATAGTGATTCTTTTATTTATTATTGCACCTATAACAATTACAATGGGCTTTAAAGCTATTGATAAATTTACTGATAGTCCAGACTTTTATTTTGCTTACCTATTTCTTGTCCTTGGGTTTTTAATTTTGTTTTACGCTATATATTTTGCTTTTAAAACTTTTAACTTACTCAGCAAAGCAATATTTAATAACAAATAATTAAAAATATTGAATTTAATATAGAAACCCCACTTTAAAAGTGGGGTTTACTAGTTTTAAAAAATTGGTTTTCCTTTATTTAAAAATTAACTAAAAATATATCTATATATCATTTAAATCAAGATATAATAAGGTAATATTAACGGATTAATTTTTTGTATTTTATCCTTTTAGGCATTAAGTCTCCTCCCAAACGTTTCTTTTTATTTTCCTCATAATCTGAGAAAGAACCTTCAAAGAAATAGACTTGGCTATCCCCCTCAAAAGCTAAAATATGAGTGCAAATTCTATCTAAAAACCATCGATCGTGACTAATTACTACTGCACAGCCTGCAAAATTCTCTAAGCCTTCTTCTAATGCTCTTAAGGTGTTTACGTCTAAATCATTAGTTGGCTCATCAAGTAAAAGAACATTTCCTTCTTCTTTCAGAGTCATTGCTAAATGTAATCTATTTCTCTCACCACCAGAAAGTGTTGAAACTTTTTTATTTTGCTCATTCCCAGAAAAGTTAAACCTACTCAAATAAGCTCTTGAATTTACTTGCTTACCTCCCATCATAACTAAATCTTGACTGTCAGAGAAATTTTCCCAAATTGTTTTATCTGGATTAATGTTTGAATGTGCTTGATCTACGTAAGCTATTTTTGCAGTTTCTCCTACTTTAAATGATCCTTTATCTGGGTTTTCTTCTCCCATGATCATTTTAAAAATAGTAGTTTTACCCGCACCATTTGGTCCAATAATACCAACAATACCTGCTTGTGGCAAGTTAAAAACCAAATCTTCGTATAATAATTTATCTCCAAAAGCTTTAGAAACACCTTCAGATTGAATAACGTTAGTTCCTAAACGTGGTCCATTAGGAATATAAATTTCTAATTTTTCATCTACCTGTTTTTGGTCTTGACTCATTAGTTTATCATAATTCTTCAAACGAGCTTTTTGTTTTGTTTGTCTTCCTTTTGCACCTTGACGAACCCATTCTAATTCTCGTTCTAAAGTTTTTTGACGTTTAGACGCTGTTTTACTTTCTTGAGCCATTCTGTTTGACTTTTGGTCTAACCAAGAAGAGTAATTTCCTTTCCAAGGTATACCTTCTCCTCTATCTAACTCTAAAATCCAACCAGCAACATTATCTAAGAAATATCTATCGTGAGTCACTGCAATTACAGTTCCTTTATATTGTGCTAAATGATGCTCTAACCAATGAACAGATTCTGCATCTAAATGGTTAGTTGGTTCATCTAACAATAATATTTCTGGTTCTTGTAATAACAATCTGCATAAAGCTACACGTCTTTTTTCTCCCCCAGAAAGTACTCCTATCTTTTTGTCAGAATCTGGTGTTCTTAAGGCATCCATTGCGATTTCTAATTTGGTGTCTAATTCCCAAGCATTTGCTGCATCAATTTTATCTTGAAGTTCAGCTTGCTGGTTCATTAGTTTTTCCATTTTATCAGCATCAGAATACACTTCTTCTAAACCAAACATATCGTTTATTTTATTGTATTCATCTAGAATAGCTACTGTTTCTGAAACACCCTCTTTTACAATTTCTAAAACTGTTTTTTCAGGATCTAAAGAAGGTTCTTGCTCTAAATAACCTACTTTATAACCTGGTGAAAAGGTAACATCTCCTTGAAAGTTTTTTTCAACTCCTGCTATAATCTTTAATAAAGTAGACTTACCTGAACCATTTAAACCTAGGATACCAATTTTAGCACCGTAAAAAAAACTTAAATAAATATCTTTTAAAACTTGCTTTCCAGTAGATTGATAGGTTTTTGAAACCTTATTCATCGAGAATATTACTTTCTTATCGTCACTCATTACGTTTATATTCTTTTGTTATATTTTACTAAACTCTTCCTTTTAGGGCATTAAACACCCAAGCAATACAGAAAAAACCAATACCAACTGTAGCAAAGCCCCAACCAGCAACTTCCTCATATCTGTAGGCACCCATTAAAATTAAAGTTACTCCCATAAAAATCATTAGAACAGTTGCCCATCCTAAGACATTGTTTTTATTCATCGCCATTCTTCTCTATGTATTTGTTAATTCGCAAATATCGAAAATTTATTCCGTTTATTTTAACGTTTTAACTCCAACAATAAAACATTTTTTTTAAGTAAAGTAAAAATAACTTCATCTTTTAGTAATTATTATATGATAATTTAAAATAACAAAAGAGCACTTTAAAAGTGCTCTTCTTTAAATACGTTTAGCAAAAAAATATTTAGAAACCTCTCCTCTGACCACCTCTTCTCTGACTTTGGGAAGTGTTGTTTTGATTTCTATTTGGTCTTTTAGGTTGCATATTTTCTTTAATACCTTTTTGATATTTAAACCATTTCTTATATTGTTTTTCACTTAAAACGAGAACTAAGTTTTCATTTAAGTTTTCTTCTAAAGTTATAATTTCAGATCTTATAGGTCTAATTATTTCACCTACTTTTTTTCTAACATTGAGACCTTTATTCTGATTGTTATTTTGAAAATTAGTTTTGGATCTGTTTGCTGACCTTGCAATTTTCATAATCGCATTTAAATCATCAAAATTTTCTTTATTGAATAATGCAATTTCCTTTACTTTAAAATTATAAGTTCTTAAAGACCTTCTAACTTGAATTTTAATAGCATCATCTTTAATTTTTAATTTCTTTAAAACTTTTGGCACATCATAATAAAATATACCTGATGCTTCAGCTGCACTAAATTCCTTAATTTTACTAACCTCAGTTTGTCTATCATTGTTTTGAGAAGATCTTCCTCTCATTCCTCCTCCTCTTTGAGGCATTGTATATAGTAGAGATGGGATTAATAGAAATGCAATAAAAAATATTCTTTTCATATAGTACAGTTTTAGTTATATAGTTTTAAATGAAATTACTTCTAAAAAACATGCTAAATATACTTAAAATTAAAGTTTCGCCGCCAATCTTGCCCCTTGATTTATAGCTCTTTTTGCATCCAGTTCACTCGCAAAATCTGCACCACCTATAACATGAACATTTTTACCTAAGTCTAAAAGTGGTTGATACAAATCTTTAAATGGAGTTTGACCAGCACATATAACAACATTATCTACCTTTAAAACTTTTTGTTCTTCATTTTGGATATAATGCAAACCATCATCATCTATTTTATTATAAGTAACCTCTCCAATAAATTGAACCTTTTTCTTTTTTAAGGTAGACCTATGAATCCAGCCTGTTGTTTTACCTAAGTTTCCTCCAAATTTACCTTTACTTCTTTTAAACATGAATATTTCTCTTGGAGATTCTTCAAAATATGGAGTAACATCTTCTATACCACTTCTTGCCTTTAAGGTTTTGTCTATACCCCATTCTTTTAACCAAGCATCTATATTTACAGCTGTAGACTCTCCTTCATGAGAAAGATATTCAGAAACATCAAAACCAATACCTCCTGCACCAATTACTGCTACACGTTTACCTACTGGCTTTTTATACTTTAAAACATCTATATAACTTAGGACTTTAGAATGATTGCTACCATCAATCTTTAATTCTCTAGGTTTAATACCAGTAGCTATTATAATTTCATCAAAATCTGAATTCACTAAATCATCTGTAGATACTTTTGTTTCAAGTCTTAAATTGACATTATGTAACTCTATTTGCCTATTAAAATACCTTAACGTTTCGTAAAATTCTTCTTTACCAGGAATCTGTTTGGCCATATTAAATTGACCTCCCGTTTCAGAGGCAGCGTCAAACAATGTAACATCATGTCCTCTTTCTGCAGCAATAGTAGCAGCAGATAAGCCTGCAGGTCCAGCTCCAACTACTGCAATTTTCTTTTTGCTTTTTGTTGGTAAATAATTTAACTCTGTTTCATGACAAGCTCTTGGGTTTACCAAACAACTAGCTACTTTTCTTTGAAAAACGTGATCTAAACAAGCCTGATTGCATCCAATACATGTGTTTATTTCATCACTTTTCTCTGCTTTGGCTTTATTTACCCATTCAGGGTCTGCTAAAAAGGGTCTAGCCATAGAAACCATATCTGCATGACCTTCTGCTAAAACCTTTTCTGCAGTTTCTGGCATGTTAATTCTATTTGAAGTAATTAAAGGTATTTTAATTTCTTCTTTCATCTTTTTAGTGACCCAAGTAAAAGCTGCTCTAGGCACTGAAGTTGCAATGGTTGGTATTCTAGATTCATGCCAACCAATACCTGTATTTATAATTGTAGCTCCAGCAGCTTCAATAGCTTTACCTAATTTTACAATTTCTTCCCAAGAACTTCCTCCTTCTACCAAATCTAACATAGAAAGACGGTAAATAATAATAAAGTTTGTACCTACAGCCTCTCTTGTCTGCTTTACCAACTCAATTGGTAAGCGCATTCTGTTTTGATAATCACCACCCCAACTATCTGTTCTTTTATTGGTTCTTTTTGCTATAAATTGGTTGATTAAATACCCTTCAGATCCCATAATTTCAATTCCATCATAACCTGCTAATTTTGATAGTTTGGCTGAGTTTACAAAATCTTTTATTGTTCTTTTAATTCCAGATTCCCATAATTTAAATGGAGTAAAAGGTGTTATAGGAGATTTTATTTTTGACGGAGCAACATTAAATGGGTGGTACCCATACCTCCCTGCATGTAATATTTGCATGCAAATTTTGCCTCCCTCAGCATGAACTGCTTTCGTAATTTTTTGATGATGAATTGCGTGTTTTTTTGAAGACATTCTTGCTGCAAAAGGACCAGTCCAGCCTTGTATATTTGGTGCAATTCCTCCTGTAACAATTAAACCTACTCCTCCTTTAGCTCTCTCTGCATAGTAAGTTGCAATCCTTTCTATTCCATTTTTTTCTTCCTCTAAACCTGTATGCATAGACCCCATAAGAATCCTGTTTTTCAAAGTGGTAAAACCTAAGTCTAAAGGCTCAAAAATATGTTTATACTTCATCGTAAAAGATTTATATTTATTATGCGCGCATAATACTTTGCAATATATGTTTATTTTACGAAATTAAAAAGCCAAAGAATCCTATTCTTTGGCTTTTAAAGTTCTTATTTTAAAGATTTAAATGATAGGTACATCAATCACTAATAGTTTACTTTTTTGATGTGCACTGATTGTTACTTCTTTGATATCCTCTATACCTAAAGCATCTCTAGCATTTAGTTTTTCATCTGCAATACTAACTTCTCCTTCTATCAAAAAGAAATAAGCAGCATTATTTAGGGTATAGGGAATGGAAAAATTATTATCTAAATCTATTTTGTAAATATAGGCATCCTGATATACTGGCAAGGAACCTTTAACTGTTTTGTTTCTTGGAGATACTAGTGTCTGAAATTTATTTTTACATGCATTACTATTAAAGAAATGTTGGTCATAATAAGGGGGTACTTCTTGCTTATTAGGTATAATCCAAATTTGTAAAAAATTTGTTTCTTCAGTTTTACTATCATTAAACTCAGAATGTGTGACACCAGTTCCTGCACTCATTACTTGCACCTCACCTACCTCAATAGAACGTTTATTTTCCATACTGTCTTTATGAGAAAGAGCACCTGTGATAGGAATAGAAATAATCTCCATATTTTTATGAGGATGTGTCCCAAAACCCATTTTAGGCTGAACAATATCATCATTTAAAACCCTTAGCGTACCAAAATTCATTCTCTCTGGATTTTGATAACTCGCAAAACTAAATGTATGATGTGATTTTAACCAACCATGATTTGCAAATCCTCTTGTTTCTGATTTATGAACTGTTTTTTTCATCTTGTTGTTTTTAGATTATAAAATTATGAGGTTAATAGATGTAATTTTTTGAAAATTTAGTAATCATTTAAAACAGGAATTTTAATGGTATAATTAATATAAATATCCCATTTTACCTTGTTGATAATCACGCATAGCTTCTAGAATCTCAGTTTGTGTATTCATAACATATGGGCCGTATTGTGTTATTTTTTCTTTTATTGGTTTTCCTGAGAGAACTAAAAGTGTACTGTTTTCATTTGCCTTAAACGATATTAAATTCCCATTTGTACTAAAAACAATCATTTGATTACCTCCTTTCTTGAGAAATTCTTTATTATTAATCAAAACATCACCCTCTAAAAGATAAATTAATGATTGGTGATTATTAGGTAGATTTATCTGAATTTCCCCATCTTTTTCAGCATTAGCGGTAAAAACATTTACTTCAGTTTGAGTTTTTATCAATCCTTGTTCATCAGATTGTTGCCCAGCAATTACATTCAATTTTACTTTTTTATCATCTGAATACACTTTAGGTATTTGCTCAGCTTCTAAGTGTTGATAATTTGGAGGCATCAGTTTGTGTTTTGCTGGAAGATTTAACCAAAGTTGTATGCCCTCTAGATCTCCTCCTTGTTTTACAAATTCTTTTGTAGGTGCTTCTGCATGAACAATACCTCTTCCTGCAGTTGTCCATTGCACACCTCCAGCTTTTACAACCATATCATTACCTAAAGAATCTCTATGTAATTGTTCCCCTTTAAAGAGTAATGTTACTGGTTCAAATCCTCTATGAGGATGTGGACCTAGATCAAAAGGATTGTTAAATTCTGAAATTGCATAAGGCCCATAATGATGCAATAATAAGAAAGGATCTACGTTTTCGATACCTGCATTTGGTAAAGGTTGGCGCAGTTTAATAGGCCCCATATTAACAAAAGGACTTTTTGCTATATGCTGTATACTTTTTAATATATTCATCGTATTTTATCTAATAAATTATTCAATTGTATTGCCTCTTCATTAGTAAGTTTATTTAAAAAAGATAGAGATCCAGATTCATTAATTTCTGTTAATAACTGTAAACCAGCTGTGGTAATTTTAATATATACTACTCTTCTGTCATGTGTACACCTTTCTCTTTCAATAAACTTTTTTTCGCACAATTTATCCATTAAACGTGTTGCATTTGGAGCTCTTTCTACCATTCTTTGTTTCACAATCTGAACTTTCATCTCTTTCTTTGCCCCTCTAAGTATTCTTAAAATATTAAACTGTTGAGGAGATATACCAAAAGGTTTAAAAAATTCAGTCTCCATACTATTTAACCAATTGGCAGTATATTTAATATTTACCAACGCTTTTAATCTATCATTTTTAAATTTTGATTGTATGTCATCTGAAAGATTTCCCATTGCTTTTTATTTATCGTTTTAGAAAGTTATTTGTTTAAATTGATAGTTTAAATAAATACTACTTTTTTAAATAATCATTTTCATTTAAGTTAACATGACAAAAATATAAATTTTAACTTTATATTCCAAGGAATATATTTACAATGTATTTAAATAAATAAACCAAAAAAAGAAAAAACAGAAATAAAAAAACAAAACAGCAGATTAATGAGTGTTAAAATAAATTAGTTTCCATAGTTTTTAAATATATTTGGAAACTGATATTCAAAAATCATTAAATGAAGAATTTTTTTCCTTTTATAATTTTATTTTTTACGTTAAATATATTTTCTCAAAAAGAAGCAAACTTTTGGTATTTTGGTAATAATGCGGCCCTAGATTTTAATTCTGGAGATCCTATTCCTGTTTCTGGGAGTCAATTAAATACAACCGAAGGTTGTTCTTCGTTTTCAGATGCAGATGGAAATTTACTTTTTTATATTGGTGCTCCAACTACATCTACTGAAAATTTAACGGTCTGGAATAAAAATAACCAACCTATGCCAAATGGGGTTGGTTTACAAGGAGATGCTTCTAGCTCTCAGTCTGCTTTAACAGTTCCTGCACCAGGAAGGCCTGGAATTTATTACATCTTTACTGTTGGAGCACAATCAAGTAATAATGCCGGGTTTTGGTATTATACCATAGACATGAATGAAGATGGTGGATTAGGAGATATTGTAGAAGGCCCAATTGTTTTAGGTGAAGCTGTAAATCATCCAAACTGGACAGAGAAAGTTACTGCTGTAAGAGCTAAAGATTGTAATTCTTTTTGGGTAATTTCTACTTTTGGTAGTGATTATTATGCTTATAAAGTAAACGATTCTGGTGTAGATATCACAAACCCTGTTATCAGTAGAATAGATGGGTATAATATAAATGATCCTAGAGGATATTTAAAAGTATCTCCTGATGGTACAAAATTAGTTTCTGCAAATATGGGCGCAGGTACTTATTTATTTGACTTTAATGACGAAACTGGTGTCATTAGAAATTTTAAAAATGCTAGTTCACCTGCTGTTTTGAATGTTGGAGGAAATGGATATGGTGTAGAATTCTCGCTATCAAGTCAAAGACTTTATGTATCTACTGGTGGATTTAATGCAGGAACTCCTGAATTTTTATATCAATACAACTTATCAGAATCAACAATTACAGAAATTAATAATTCTAGATTTAACGTATTTAATTACACTAATACAAGGGGAGCATTACAACTCGGACCTAATGGTAAAATTTATTGGTCGTCAGACGGTGACGTAAATAGAGGTGGTAATAATAATACAAATAGTATAAGTGTAATCAATAAACCTGAGGAACTTGGTGATAGATGTGATTACTCACATCAAACAGTTTTAGTTGGAAGAGGTAATATTAATCCAACTCAAGGACTACCTCCATTTATATCGTCATTGCTACTCCCAATAGATATTAAAGATTCAGATACTAACGAATCTATAAACAACCAAGATTTAGAGTTTTGTACTGGTCAAAATAAAACAATTATTCCTGAGGCTGTTTCTGGAACAAACAAAACATATGAATGGTCCTTTGATAATGGGACAAATGTTCAATCTATTTCTTCTGAAGAAGAACTAATTTTAACAAATTTAACTACAGAAGATAGTGGAACTTACACCTTAAAGATAGAGCTAACAGATGATTGTGGTAACGTTACAGAATTTAACGGTACTTTTAACATTGAGGTTTTTAATGCTGCCTCTGCAAATCAAAATGTATCAGACATAACATTTTGTGATACAGATGGAGATGGATTAAACACTTTTAATTTAAAAGCACTTAAAGATAATGAAATTTTACAGGGCCTAAACCCAGATGATTATGATGTAACTTATTACATAGATGCTGCTTATGTAATTCCTATTGCTAATCCAGAAAGCTTTACCGGTCTTACTCCATTTTTTAATGGATTCCTATGGGCAAGAGTAAGAAATGTTTTAGCTCCAGATTCAATCTGTTTTGAAGATACTTCATTTAAAATATCGGTTACTGGAATACCAGTACCAACTCAACCAGATCAGTATCGTATTTGTGACGATTTAGAAAGTGGAAGTGATACTGATAAAGTTATAAATACCTTTTTATTAAATTCTAAAGATTCTGAAATATTAGGGGATTTGGATAGTAATCAATACACTATAACATATCATACAACACCTGAAGGTGCCGAAACAAATGATACTTCTACACTAGTAGATAAAAATACTAACTATACTGTGGTAGAGTCTAAAACTTTATTTATAAGAGTAGAAAATAACGATAATACTGAGTGCTATGATGCCAACTTAAGCATTCAATTAATTGTAGATCCTTTACCAGTTATATCTAATACTGTAGATATTTTACAGTGTGATGATGATTTAGATAGAATTTCTACCATCAATCTTACGCAAACAGAAATAAGCATTTCTTCAAATTATGAAAATGAAACATTTGAATATTTTGCAACAGAAGCTGACGCTAACTCTGGATCACCAGTAATTGACGATGAACTACGATATCCTGTAAATCAAACTGGTGAAGCTTGGGTTAGAGTAATTTCGGATAGAAACTGTTACCGAATTGCAAAAATCAATATAGAAGTTGAGGCAGCTGCTGATGTAGCTTACAATAAAGAATTTCCTGCTGTTTGTGATGATTTTTTACAAACAGACGGTACTAATGGACCTCAAAATAATGATTTAGACGGAATTACCACATTTAACTTTAGTGAAGCAAGATCAGAAATACTATCTTTTTTCCCAATAGCACTGCAGCCTGATTTAGCGATATCTTTTTACGAAACTAGAACAGATAGAACTGCTGTCTTAAATGAAATTCCGGACATCTCTAACTATAGAAATATTGGATATCCTTCAAATATAATAAGACAAACCATTTATTTTAAAATAACGAATAAAAACAATAATAATTGTAGCGGAACAGGGGAATTATATTTAAAAACAAACCCTGTACCTTTAGCAGGTGAAGTTTCTGATTTAGAATTATGTGACGACGCAATTGATGGTGATGGAACTAACGGCTTTGTTCAGTCATTTGATTTAGAATCAAAAACTTCAACTATTTTAAACGGTCAAGATCCTGCTGAATTTTCAGTTACTTATCATTTATCTGCTGAAGATGCGAAAACTGGTAATAACCCACAATCTTCTCTGTTTACCAATACTGTAAAAGATATACAACCAATTTTTGTCAGAGTAACAAATAACAGTTCAGGTTGTTTTACAGACCATACTTCCTTTAATCTTGTTATCAACGAAATTCCAACTGCAAATTTTGTAAATGATTTAGAAATTTGTGATGATAACACTGATGGATCTGCAAGAAATGGATTTTCCCAATCTATAGATTTAGAATCTCAAACTCCTTTAATATTAGGATCTCAAGATCCAAATATTCACGAAGTAACTTATCATAGATCATTAGTTGATGCTCAATCAAATTTTAATCCTTTAGTATCACCGTATTCCAATATTCAAGTAAATAGAGAAACCATTTATGTTCGAATTTATAATACAAGTACAATGTGTACCAATGATATCTCTAATTTTGATGTTATTGTAAACCCAGAACCTACATTTGTACCTCCAACTAATTTATCTTATTGTGATGATGATTTAGATGGAGATGATGCAAATGGAATTATTCAAAATATAGATTTAGATAGTAAAATAACTGAAATATTAGGTACAATTCAAAACGTCAATGATTTTAATCTTACATTTCATAGTAGTCAAGTTGATGCTACTTCAGGAGCTAATCCTTTAGCATCACCATACACAAATTCTAGCCCTACTGAAACTATTTTTGTGCATATTAAAAACAAACAAACCTTGTGTGTAAATGATGATGCAAGTTTTGAGTTAATCGTAAATCCATTACCAAATTTTACAGTAACTACTCCTCAAATATTATGTTTAAATGATATTCCTCATAACATTAGAGTAGAAAATCCTGCTGATAATTACACCTATGTTTGGACAGATGAGAATGGAACAGTTTTAAATACTACTTCTGAAGATAATATAGAGATTTCTGAAGGTGGAAAATATAAAGTGACTGCTACTACTACAAATGGTACTATGTGTTCTAGAGAAGAAACTATAGAAGTAAATGAGTCTAATATCGCAGCTTTAGAATCGAGCTTTGTGACAATTGTAGATGAGTCAAATAATTTAGGAAGCACCAATAATTTGTCTATTTCTATAGATGTTATCAATAATGATTTAGGCCCTGGTGATTATCAATTTGCAGTCATTAATACAGATGATAATACTAGGATTCCTTTTACAGGTTATCAAAACGAACCTCTTTTCGAAAATTTAGAGGGTGGTATTTATCAAATTATTGTAAATGATAAAAATGGTTGTTCTCCAAACACAACCCTATTGGTTTCTGTAATTCAGTTTCCGAAATTCTTTACACCAAATGGAGATAATAATAACGATACTTGGGTTGTAAAAGGTGCCAATCAAACTTTTTATCCTAATGCTAGTATTAACATCTTTAATAGATTTGGTAATCTAGTTGCACAAGTTCCTATCGATGGAAATGGTTGGGATGGAACGTACAGTGGTAAATTATTGCCTTCTGATGATTATTGGTACAATGTAACATTAGTACCTGCAGACACAACAAAACCAACAATTAACAAAAAAGGAAACTTTTCTTTATTGAGAAAATAAGGTTATGAAAACCTGTTT
>JBDNBB010000085.1:0-31820 GCA_039768135.1 Polaribacter sp. | reverse complement strand
CAAAAAATAAAAGAAGGTTATTTTACAGATTTAGGAATTAATGCAATTTGGATGACTCCTGTTGTTGAGCAAATTCATGGAGGTACAGATGAAGGTACAGGAATGTCTTATGGTTATCATGGTTATTGGGCCAAGGACTGGACTAAAATAGACCCTAATTATGGAACTACAGATGAGCTTAAAGAATTAGTCGAATTAGCACATAAAAACGGAATTAGAATACTTTTAGATGCAGTTATTAATCATACAGGTCCTGTAACAGAAAAAGATGCTGTTTGGCCTTCAAGTTGGGTAAGAACAGAGCCTCAATGTGAGTACAGTAATTACAAAAACACGATTACCTGTACTTTGGTTGAAAATCTACCAGATATTAGAACTGAAAGTAATGAAAGTGTTGAACTACCACCTCAATTAGTTGTAAAATGGAAAGCTGAAGGCAGATATGAGCAAGAAGTAAAAGAGTTAGATGCATATTTCGAAAGAACAGGTCATCCAAGAGCGCCTCGTTTTTATATTATGAAATGGCTAACAGATTATATTACTGATTTTGGCATAGATGGTTATAGAGTAGATACTGTAAAGCATACTGAAGAATTTGTTTGGCAAGAATTTAAGCAAGAATGTGATTTTGCATTTAACGAATTCAAAAATAATAATCCAGATAAAGTGTTAGATGATAACAATTTCTATTTGGTAGGTGAGGTATACAATTATGCAATTTCAAACGGTACAGCTTTTAATTTTGGTGATAAAAAAGTAAATTATTTTGATAATGCTTTTAATAGTTTAATCAATTTTGAAATTAAGTGGAATTCAAAACAAATGAGAGCGAATGCTGTTTTTCAAAAGTATGATTCTTTATTAAATACCAGTTTAAAGGGTTTTGGAGTATTGAATTACATGACATCTCATGATGATAGCCAGCCATTTGATAAAGAACGCACACAACCATTTAAAACAGCAAATATGTTGTTGTTAACTCCAGGAACTTCGCAAGTTTATTACGGAGATGAATCTGCAAGAGATTTAACAATAGCGGGTACAATTGGAGATGCAACTTTGCGTTCTTTTATGAATTGGGATGCTATTTCTGAAAACACAACGACTAAACAAATTTTAAATCATTGGCAGAAATTAGGTCAGTTTAGGGCAAATCATATGGCTGTTGGCGCAGGTAGACACAAAATGATTTCTAATAGCAATGGATTAATTTTTTCAAGAACAAGAAATGAAGATAAAGTGCTAATTGGTTTAAACCTTACAAAAAAGAATTATAGCATTGATGTGTCAGAAATGTATGAAAATGGAGATGAAATAAGAGATACGTATTCTAATAAGCTTTTTGAAGTAAATAATGGGACTCTAAATCTAATTACAGAAAATGATATTTTCCTTTTAGAAAGGATATAAAACGAAATACATTAACTAAAAAAGCGACTCTCTATATTTTATAGAGAGTCGCTTTTTTTATATGTAATAATATTTTAATTTTTTCCTACTCTATTGAATTCTCTAATCATGAAATATGCCCATAAAACCACGCAAATTCCTATAAAAAGGGAAAAATATAGCACTATATCATCTGCGCTCATTCTTTATAAGTTTTAGGTAAATTAACACACCTAATAAAGTTGGTGCCCAAAGCCCCAAAAATATTCCATGTAATTTTTCACCAGTTAAAAAAAGGAACTCTGCAACTATAATTATTAGTAAGCAAAGTAATAGCATCAATAAGTTTGCTTTACCCAAATTCTTAATCAAATCCATTCAATATATTTTATTGCCATAAAATTAAACAATTAAATGAAATTTCATAATAATTTAAAGATTAATAAAATAGATACTAACATTATATATAATTCTAATAAGTTTTTACTGCATATTTCCCTATACATAACTATTTTAGACCTATACATTCTAAATATTTTAGTAATTTCGTAACCAAACAAAAATATTATGATTAAAAGTTTAAAAATTTTATTCTGTATTGTGTTTTTTACTTTTTTTAGTAGTTACGCTCAAGAAATTCCGACAATAAATAAATACACTCCAGAAGACTATGGAGCTGAGAACCAAAATTGGGCTATTTCACAAAACTCAAAAAAATATATTTACGTAGCAAATAATAAGGGTTTGTTAGAATTTAATGGCGCTTCTTGGCAATTGTATTCCACTCCAAATGAGACTATTATGCGTTCTGTAAAATGTCTTGAAGACTTCGTATATACTGGTTTTTATATGGATTTTGGTTTTTGGAAGAAAGATGATTATGGGCAATTAAAATATACATCTATTGTAAAGCAAAATAACATTACCATGTTAGAAGATGAGCAAATCTGGGAGATTTGTGAGTTAGATGGTTGGATAATATTTAAATCACTTGAGAGAATTTATCTATACAATTTAGAAAGTAAAAATTACAAAATCATAAACGCTTCAGATAGTATTTTAAAAATTTCAAGGGTTGAAAATAGAATTTATTTTCAAGAATTAGGAAAAGGAGTTTTTGTTATTGAAAACGGCCAACCAAAATTAGTTTCAGACCATGATATACTTAAAGAAAGTAGATTGGTAGAGATTTTAAGTAAGAATGGTGAGCTATTTTTTGTTACTCAAAAAGATGGTTTTTATTATTTAAAGAATAATTTTCTAAAGAAATGGAATCCAAGTTCATCTGAATTATTATCAACAAAGACAATATATAGTGCTAAACAATTAAAGAATGGTAATTTAATTTTGGGCACAATTTCAAGTGGAATTATAAAGATTAATAAAACTGGAGATTTAGTTTATAATATTACACAAGATGTTGGTTTAGCAAACAATACAGTGCTTTCCATTTTTGAAGATTTAGAAAATAATATTTGGTTGGGCTTAGATAATGGAATCAATACAATTAATTTAGAATCTCCATTTAAGCAATTTGTAAAAAATGAAAATTTTTGGGGTACTATTTATGCCTCTATTATTTTTAAAGAGTATTTGTATATAGGTACCAATCAAGGATTATATTATAAAAAGAAGAATTCCAAAGACTCTTTTTCAATTATTGAAAATACTCAAGGTCAGGTATGGAGTTTACAAGTGTTTAATGATACTTTGTTCTGTAACCACGATTCAGGAACGTTTACAGTTTTTAATAATAGAGCGACAATGATAGAAGGCACTTTTGGTTCTTGGCAATTAAAACAAGTAAATCAAACTACACTTATATTAGGTAATTATGAAGGTTTATATGTAATTAAATATAAAAATGGTGCTTGGCGCTTGAAAAATAAAATTGAAGGGTTCGCAAATTCAAGTAGGTATTTTGAGATTTTTAGTAACAACCAAATTTTTGTAAATCACGAATATAAAGGTGTTTTTAAATTAGATGTGCAAAATAATTTAGAAAAAATAATAAAAATAGTTAAAGACGAATCTATAGAGAAAGGTATTTACTCTAGTTTAATAAAGTACAATAATAATATCTTATATTCTTCCAAGAAAGGTATTTACAAATATGATCAAAATCAAGATATATTTTTAAAAGATTCAATTTACAGCCAATTAATTCCAGAAGAAAAATTCTTATCTGCAAAATTGATTAATGATAAAGCAAATAGTAAATTATGGTCTTTTACAAAAGATGATATTAGATATTTAACACCTGGGAAATTTAATAATCAACCAGATTTGAAAGTTATTTCTGTTAAAGGGTCTCTATTTAAAGGTGCTTCTGGTTTTGAGAATTTACTAAATCTTGAAGATAATGTTTATCTGGTAGGAACAACAGAGGGGTATTTAGTAATTGATCTAAACTTGGTGAAAAAACCTTCTGATTTTTATATAAATATAGACAAGGTTTTAAATAGTGAAATTGATGCTTCACAGCAATACGTTAATTTATACAACTATCAGGTATTTGATAATAAGAAAAATAGTATTCAATTTTACTATAGTGTTCCTAATTATAGTAAAAGTTCTTCAGTAAAATATCAGTATAAATTAGAAGGTTTAAATACAAAATGGAGTTCTTTATCTCTAAACAATAATTTCTTGTTTAAAAATTTAGCTGCGGGTAATTATACTTTTTTTGTTAGGGCTGTTTTGGATGGAAAGTTGAGTGATAATATTGGTAGTTATTCTTTCGAGATTTTAAAGCCTTGGTATTTTTCAAATACGTTAATAGTTATCTACATTATTTTGTTTTTAGTCTTTTTATATATTTTGCATCTTTTCTCTAAAAGATACTATAAAAAACAAAGAGAAGAACTTATAGAAAAATCAAGAATAGAACTAGAGTTAAAAGAATTAGAATCTTCACAGAAAATTATAAAACTGAATAATGATAAGTTAAGGAGCAATATAGAGAGTAAAAATAGAGAATTGGCTACATCTACAATGAGTATTATTAGAAAGAATGAATTCTTAAATACAATAAAACAAGAGCTTACTTCAAATGGGAATTCAGGTATTGCTAAAGTTATTAAGTTTATTGATAAAAACCTAAACAATACAGATGATTGGAAGATGTTTCAAGAGGCTTTTAATAATGCTGATAAAAAATTCCTTAAAAAGATAAAAGCGAAACACCCTGAGTTGACTCCGAACGATTTAAGAATGTGTGCTTATCTTCGATTAAACCTATCATCTAAAGAGATTGCGCCACTTTTAAATATATCTCCAAGAAGTGTAGAGGTAAAGCGTTATAGATTACGTAAAAAAATTAATTTACCTCATGATGCTAACTTAACAAACTATATTTTAGAAATATAATACCTATATATGGCTTAATTTAGCTACAACATTTCCACAACATTTTAAAATTTAACATTTTTAATAGTGTTAAATTTTATTTTTAAAAATGTATTTTCTCAAGTATAGCCTCTATTTGGTGCGATGTATGTTTTTTGTTGAGGTTTTTTTTACTATAATAACAAATTATTAACCCTAATTTTACAAAAAACATAATTATAAATTAAAAAATTTTATTTTATGAGTAAAAAAGTGATATTGTTACTCCTTTTATTGTCATCGTTTTTGATGCAATCGCAAATGATCAATGTATCAGGTGTTGTTAAAGATGCTTTAAATGGCGATGTTTTACCAGGAGTAAGCATAAGTGTAAAAGGAACCACAATTGGAACCCAGACAGATTTCGATGGTTTTTATCGTCTTTCTAAAGTAAAGAATGGATCAGTTTTAGTTTATAACTATTTAGGTTATAAAGTAAAAGAGATTATTGTTAATATGGAAACAATAAATGTTCTATTAACCCAAGCAACAGAGTCTTTAGATGAGATTGTTGTTATAGGGTACGGTACCCAAAGTAAAAAAGAAGTTACAGGAGCAGTTTCTGTAGTTTCTAGTGCTACTATAGAGGATTTAAATCCAACTAGGATTGAGCAAGCGCTACAAGGTCAAGTTGCTGGTGTTAATATTACACAGTCATCAGGTTCTCCTGGAGCAGCTTCAAATATTAGAATTCGTGGAGTTTCTACAAATGGAGATAGTAGACCTCTAATTTTATTAGATGGAAGGGTTATAGAAGATTTAAGTGTAGTAAATCCATCAGATATAGAGTCAATAAACATTTTAAAAGATGCTTCAGCTGGTATTTATGGTGTTCGTGCTGCGAATGGAGTTATCTTAGTTACAACAAAGTCTGGTAGAAAAAACACAGGCTTTCAGTCTATTTTAAATGTTTCTACAGGTTTTCAAAATACAACTAGAGAAATACCACTTTTAAATGCTACAGAATACGCATTATTAGCTAACGAAGCTTTTGCAGCAAACGGGGATGCATTGCCATTTCCTAATGTTACTGGTTTAGGGCAAGGTACAAATTGGCAAAGTTCAGTTTTTGGAACAGCGCCAATTTATAGTATAGATTATACTTTAAATAAAGGAACTAAGAAATCTACATATTCTTTAGGACTTTCAGTTACCAGTCAAGACGGTATTGTAGGTGGTAACAAAGCAAATTTTAATAGAAGAAATATCCGTTTTAATTTTGATACTGAAATTACTAAAAATTTAAAATTTAGTTCTTCTACCATATATACAAATACAAATAAAAAGAACTTAATAGAAAATGCATTAGGCTCTATTTTGTTTAATGCATTAAACATGCCATCTACAACTTCTGTTTATGATAATGAAGGAAATTTCTCTTTGCCTCCTTCAATAGGTACAGGTATTGAGGTAGCAAACCCATTAGCTCAAATAGATAATGCTCATAATAGAAGTTGGGTAAACAAAATTTCTGGTAGTTACGGTTTAAAGTATGATTTTTTAAATTATTTTTCAGCTGAAACTAGATTTCAAGCAAATTATGCTGTTTCTACATCAAATACTTATGGGAAGGTTGCAAATTTTGGTAATAACAATGTATTTAATGTAGATCTAGGAACCTTTACAGATTTTAGCCAAAGCTTTTTTGATTATACTTTTGATGCTTTTGTTAATTATGAAAGAGTTTATAATGATATTCATAGTGTAAAAGCAATGTTAGGAACTTCTGTTTTTAAAACTACTGGAAGATTTCAAACTATTTTAACAAGTAATGCTTCTGGAGAAGATTTAAATGGAGTTCAGATTGGAACTCCAGTTTTAAATGGTGACGGTTTAGAGATTTTTAGAAATAATAATAATGGAGATAATTTAGTATTTGATAGTAGATTACTTTCATACTTTACTAGATTACAGTATGCTTATGATAGCAAATACTTATTCTCAGCTGTATTAAGAAGAGACGGTTCTACAAATTTTGGACCTAAAAACAAATTTGGATTTTTTCCAACTGCATCTGTGGGTTGGGTAGCTTCAGAAGAAGATTTCTTACAAGATTCAGATATTGTTAGCTTTTTAAAGTTTAGAGCAAGTTATGGTATCATTGGTAATGATAGAATTCCTGGTTTTAGATTTGTATCAGTATTAAATGGAGAAGCAGAATATGTATTTGATAACGAATTGGCTCAAGGTATTGCACTAGGGCCTGTTGCAAACCCAGAAATTAAGTGGGAAGAGCAAAAGCCTTTAGATATTGGTGTAGATTTAGAGTTATTTGATAAAGTAAGTATTACTATGGATTACTTTAAGAAAACAACAGAAGACTTATTAGTTTCTGCTCAAACATCAGGTATTATTGGTGTTGCTGCTCCAGGTTCTTCAGTTCCTGTAGTTAATGCTGGTACTGTAGTAAACTCAGGTTTCGAATTTGCAATAGGTTATAGAGAATCAATTTCAGAAGATTTTGATTTTAATGTAAATTACAACTTTACAACTTTAGATAATAACGTAACTTTTGTAGGTAATTCTACAGGAATTATAGAAGGAGGTTCATTTGGGGTAGGTCAAGATCCACCAGCAAGAATGGAGGCAGGTTTTCCAATTGGTTACTTCTACGGTTATCAAACAGATGGTTTATTTCAAACTCAAGCTGATGTAGATTCTCACGCGGCTCAAACTAATGCAGCACCTGGAGATTTAAGATTTGTTGATACCAATGGAGATGGAACTATAGATGCAGATGATAGAACTTACATTGGTGATCCAATTGCAGATGTAACAATGGGTTTAAACTTATCATTTAATTACAAAAATTTTGATTTTAATGCCTACGCTTTTGCTTCTATTGGTAACGAAATTGTAAGGAATTACGAAAGAACACTACCGTTAACAAATAGAGCTACTTATTTCTTAGATAGATGGACAGGTCCAGGTACAAGTAATACTGTACCAAGAGTAACAACAGGTGCTACAGGTAACAATTTATTCTCAGACTTTTTTGTAGAAGATGGTTCGTTTTTAAGATTACAGAGTGTACAGTTAGGATATAGTGTTGGAGAAGCAACTTTAGAAAAACTACAGTTAAATAAACTAAGATTTTACGTGTCAGCAAGTAACTTATTTACTCTTACTAAATACAAAGGTTATGACCCAACAACATCAAATGGAGCTCCAATTGGTGGTGGTATAGACCAAGGTTTTTACCCAAGCCCAAAAACATTTTTATTCGGAATGAATGTTAACTTTTAATTAGATATAAGATGAAAAAAATACACATAAAAAAATATTTAGTCGCAATTTTATTTCTAGCAGTAACAATATCCTGTAGTGATGATTTTGTAGATGTACAACCTACAGGAGATAATTCAGAAGACTTCTTTAATTCAGAAGAAGATTATCAAAATGCATTAATTGGTGCATATGATATGTTACAATCTAGTTACTTAAATGTAATGTTAGGAGAAATTGCTTCAGACAATACCTTAGCAGGAGGTGAGAGTGCTACAGATGTTTTAGGTATACAAGAAGTAGATGATATGATTCATACTCCACAAAACGTGCAACTAAGAGATATATGGAGTTGGATGTTTGCAGGAGTAAACAGAGCAAATTACATTTTAGAATTTAAAGATAAAACAGATTTTGACGGTAAAGAACAAGTAATTGCAGAAGCTACCTTTTTAAGAGCTTATTATTACTTTGAGTTGGTAAAATGGTTTGGAGATGTGCCATTATCTGTAGATAAAAGAATCGAGTTTGGTGAGCAATTTACAATAGATAGAACACCAAAAGCTGAAATTTATGTGCAGTTAGAAGCAGATTTAACTTTTGCTGCTAATAATTTACCATATGTTCAAGGAACTGCAGGTAGAGTTACAAAAGGAGCTGCGCAAGCTTTATTAGGTAAGGTTTACTTATATCAACAAAAATATAATGATGCAGCTGCTGTTTTAGATGATTTAATTTTAAATGGGCCTCATGATTTAGTTGCTGATTATAATTCAATTTTCGAAGAATCAGGAGAAAACAATATAGAGTCAGTTTTTGAGGTTCAATATTTTGAAAATCAAGGAGCAGGTTTTGGATGTTTACAATGTTCTGAAGGAAATGTTGCTGTAGGTTTTAGCGGAATTAGAAATTATAGCGGACCAGAATTTTCATCAGGTTTTAGTTTTAATGTTCCAGTTCAAGAAGCATACGATGCTTTTGAGGCAGGAGATCTTAGAAGAGATGTAGCTATCTTAGATATTAATGCTTGGGCAGCGTCTACAGGAGCAACTTTTGGTGAAGGCTATGAGCACACAGGGTATTTTAATAGAAAGTATTTACCAAGAACTAGAAGTGCTAATGCACAAGGAGATAGAAACTTAACAAATCCAAATAATTATAGAGCAATTCGTTTTGCAGATGTATTGCTAATGGCAGCAGAAGCTTTTAATAGAAGCTCATCACCAAATGATACTAAAGCACAAGCTTATTTAAATAGAGTAAGAGAAAGAGCTTTTGGAAACAGTACTAGAAATATTGTTGCAACAGGAGACAACTTGTATAACAATATTTTAGAGGAAAGAAGAACTGAATTAGTAGGTGAAGGTCATAGATTTTTTGATTTGGTAAGAACAGGAAGAGCTGCTCAATCAATAAACGGATTTGTAGCTGGTAAACATGAAGTTTTTCCAATACCAGCAATTGAAATTCAATTAGTAGGAAATCGTTGGTCACAAAATCCTAATTATTAAAAAACACAAGAATGAAAAAAATAAAAAATATATATAAATTCTTCTTTTTACTATTGGTAGTTGTTGCCTGTGAAGAAGATTTAAGAGAGACGTCTTTTGCAGATAATATGGCACCTCCATCAGAGGTTACTGCAAGTTATGCTATAACACAAGACAATTCTGGTTCTGTTACGATTACACCAACAGCACAAGGAGCTATAAGTTTTGAAATCTCTTTTGGAGATAATTCAGACTCAGCAACGTTAAATCAAGGTGAAAGTGTAGAGCATATTTATGCAGAAGGTACTTATCAAGTTATTGTTGCAGCTTCAAATTTAACTGGCGATGTTGTAGAAACTGTTCAACAATTAGTTGTATCATTTCAAGCACCACAGAATTTAGTAGTGGTTTTAGAGAATGATGTAGCAGTTTCAAAACAAGTTAATATTACAGCAACTGCAGATTTTGCAGCGATGTTTGAATTCAATTCTGGTGAAACAGGAGTTTCTCAACCAGTAGTTTCTGGGAACATTGGAGAAACAATTTCTTACGTATATGCCAATCCAGGAACATACTCTGTAATAGTAACGGCAAAAGGTGGTGCAATTGCAACTACAGATTTTGCCGTAGATTTTGAAGTCACAGAGATTTTGGCTCCTACAGAAGCAGCACCAGTTGCTCCTGCAAGAAATGATACAGATGTAGTTTCTATTTTTAGTGATATTTATACAGATGTAACTTTAAGCGAATTACCAACTACTTGGTCTGCTGGGAATTTCGAAGCAACTTCAGTTGATTCAGATAATGTATGGAAACTTACTGCCTTAGACTTTTTAGGTATCGTTACAAATTATGATACAGGAATTGATCTTTCTGGAATGGAAATGATGCATATTGATTATTGGGTTCCAGAAGGAACTACAAATGAATTATTTGTAAAAATTGTAAATACTGTTGATGGTGGAGAAGATATCGAATCTTTAGGAACTACAGTTGGTGGTTCATGGCAAAGTATTGATATTGATATGACTGGTTTTGATGGAGGAAATCTTGCTAACAAAGAAAAAATCACACAAATCTTAATTGATTCTGATGGAATTGCTGGTAACGTATATGTAGATAACTTCTACTTTTACAAAGCACCATCAAGTATAGTTACTTCTACTGTTCAAGATTTTGAGGGAACTGCACCAACATTTACAGTATTTGGTAATATTGCAGCAACTGAAGTTATTGCAAATCCAGATACTTCTGGTATTAACACTTCAGAAAATGTAGCTAAACTTACAAAAACTGCTGGTTCAGAGGTTTGGGCAGGTACATTTTTTGAGACTAGTACACCTTTAGATTTTAATAACTACAGTAAAATAAGTGTAAAAACATGGTCTCCAAAAACAGGAGCCCAAGTAAAATTAAAATTAGAAAACGTAGATGCTTCTATTACTCACGAAGTAGATATGAACACAACCGTTTCTAATTCTTGGGAAGAAATACTATATGATTTTAGTGCTGCACCAGCTGCAGATTATGTAAGAGTTGTAGTTTTCTTCGATTTTGGAAATGCAGGAGATGATTCAGTGTATTATTATGATGAAATTAATTTAGTTGATGATTCAGGTGTTTCTGCAGGTTTAACCTTTCAAGATTTTGAGGGTAATGCACCAACATTTACAGTATTTGGTAACATTGCAGCCACAGAGGTTATAACAAACCCTGATCAATCAGGAATTAATACAACTGCAAACGTTGCTCAATTAACAAAAACTGCTGGTTCAGAAGTTTGGGCAGGTACTTTCTTTGAAGTAGGTTCAGCTTTAGATTTCAATAACTATAGTAAGATTAGTGTAAAAACTTGGTCTCCAAAATCAGGAGCTGTTGTAAAACTAAAATTAGAAAATGAAGATGCCTCTGTTGCTCATGAAGTAGATTTAAGTACTTCTGTTGCAAATTCTTGGGAAGAATTAATATATGACTTTAGTGCTGCTCCAGCAGGAGATTATGTAAGAGTCGTAGTTTTCTTCGATTTTGGAAATTCAGGAGATGATTCTGTTTACTATTATGATGAATTACAATTAAAGAATTAATTAAATAATTTAATTATGAAAAACATAAAAAATATATTCTTAAAAACATTTTTACTTTCTATGATTGCAATTTTCGTAGGATGTCAAGAAGATGAATATTCTTTTGGTGAAGTAATTGCACCAACTAATATTCAGATTGCTGCAGAAATTGTAGGCTCAGATGCTGATAATCCAAATGGAGATGGAAGTGGAGTAGTAAATTTTTCTGCATCAGCAGATAATGCAGTTTCTTACAAGTATGCTTACAATGGTGTAGAAGTTGTTGCTCTTTCTGGTGAAACTTCTATTAGTTTTAGTGAGTTAGGTTTAAACACTTATACAGTTACTGTTGTTGCAACAGGTACAGCAGGTATTGCTACTTCTAAATCTATAGATGTAGAAGTTTTATCTACTTATTCGCCACCCGTAGAATTAAAAACAAAATTATTTGGTTTTGATCCTGCAGATCCTAATGCTGTAACTACGAGAACATGGAAAGTTCATGCAACTAAAAATAAGCACTTTGGATTAGGTCCAGTAGCTGGAGGTACCGTTGCAGAATGGTATGGAGCAGGACCAGACGAAAAAGTAGGAACAGGTATGTATGATGACAGGATTACTTTTTCTTCAGATGGTACTTTTACCCATGTAACTAATGGGACCATTTTTGGTAGAGACCCATACATGGTTAATGATTTAGGACCTAATGTATCTGGTACTCCAAATGGTGCAGATATAGAAAACTATGCATTTTTAGATTATACAGAAACTTATGCTTTAACAGCTCCAGGAGGTATAGAAACAATTAGTATTTCTGGAAACGGATTTATTGGTTATTATACTGGAGGTAGTCATAACTACGAAATTTTTGATAGAGGAACACCAAATGAACTAGTATTAAGAACTACTGATGGTAATGCAGAGTTTGACTGGTGGTTTATTATCACTTTAGAATAATATTTTGAATTAATAAAAATTTAGAAACCAGTAAAAGCATTTTTTGCTGGTTTCTTTTTTCAAATTCTAGTTTATACTAACTATTCTTTTTCATGAAGCCTTTAGCTAAATTCCTTTTATTTTTTCTTGTTTTTCTTTTTATGCAAACATATTATGCACAAAATCAAACCAAAGTTTCTTTAGTTACTGACGAAAATGGAGTCCAACTTTTAGTTAATAATTCACCTTTTATGATAAATGGTATGAATTGGGATTACATTCCAATTGGTACTAATTATTCATATAGCTTATGGAGTCAATCTGATGAATTCATTAAAAAAGCATTAGACAGAGAGATGACTTTATTAAAAGATATGGGGGTTAACTCAATTCGTGTGTATACAGGAATTCAGCCAAAATGGATTACCTATATCTACAAAAACTATGGTATTTACACTATGTTAAATCATTCTTTTGGTAGATATGGAGTTACCATTAATGATGTGTACAAGCCAGTTACTGATTATAGAGATGAGGCTACTAAAAAACTATTACTAAATGAGGTCTCTAGTTTGGCAAAAGAATATAAAAGTACTGAAGGTCTTTTACTATACCTCTTAGGAAATGAGAATAACTATGGTTTGTTTTGGGCTGGTTCAGAGACAGAAGATTTTCCTGATGATGCAGAAATGAAAAAAGCAATGGGTGAAAAAAGAGGAAGACCTATGTACCAGTTTTTTAATGAGGCTGCATTGTTAATAAAAAAAATAGATGCTAATCATCCTATTGCCATGTGTAATGGAGATGTTTTATTTATAGACATCATTGCAGAAGAGTGTAAGGATGTAGATATCTATGGCACAAATATGTATAGAGGTAAATCGTTTGGAGATGCTTTTCAAAAAGTGAAAGACAAATTAAACAAGCCAATTCTGTTTACAGAATTTGGTGTAGACGCTTTTAATGTGTTGAATAAAGAGGAGGATCAGGAGATGCAATCTTTTTATTTAACAGAAAATTGGAAAGAAATTTATACCAATGCTTATGGTTTAGGGAAAACAGCAAATTCTATAGGAGGTTTTACTTTTCAATTCAGTGATGGCTGGTGGAAATTAGGGCAAACCATAAATTTAGACGTCCATGATGAGGAAGCTAATTGGACAAATAATGGCTATGATATAGATACTAAAAACAATAGCCAAAACATGAATGAGGAATGGTTTGGAATTACAGCAAAAGGCTTTTCAGATGCTGAAGGTTTGTATCAATTATACCCAAGAGCAGCTTATTATGTTTTACAAAAATTGCATCAAATAAATCCTTATCAAAAAGGAATTACAGCAAATAAAATAAAAAAAAAGATTTATAAAATAAATCAAAATAAGGCTTTGAAGCGAGGCTTAAAAAATAAAATGCTTTTAGAAAAAAAATAACTACAAACCAATACAATATATATTTATAATTTTATATGAATACAGATTTCAATCATCAAGTTAAAGGCGAATTAGTAACCTTAGCAGACGAATCTTATTACAAAATATCCAATAGTCATACAATGCGTCCTTTTTTTATGACCATTGTTTCAGACTCAAACCACTGGATGTTTATTTCAAGTAATGGTGGTCTTACAGCTGGAAGAAAAAATGCTGAGTATGCGCTTTTTCCATATTATACAGATGATAAAATTACAGATTTAGCAGAAACTACAGGTTGTAAAAGTATTTTTCATATCACCAAAAATGATAAGAAAAGGTTATGGGAACCTTTCTCTGAAAGACAAGCAGGTCTATACAATATCAAAAGAAATATTTATAAAAACATATTTGGTAATAAAGTAATCTTTGAAGAAATAAATGAAGATTTAGAGATTTCTTTTAAATATCAGTGGAATTCTAGTGATGAGTTTGGTTTTGTGAGAGAAGCTACATTTGCAAATCATTCTTCAGATGAATTAGAAGTTTCGTTATTAGATGGTGTACAAGATGTTATTCCATATGGAGTAGGTTCAGACATACAAGGTATAAGAAGTAATTTAGTGGATGCTTACAAAAAATGTGAGCTAGAAGCAGATTCTGGTCTAGGTATTTTTAGTTTAAGTGCTATTATTGTAGATAAGGCAGAACCAAGTGAAGCTTTAAAAGCAAATCTAATTTGGTCTTCAGGCCTAGAAAATCCTAAACATTTACTATGTTGTCTTCAAGTAAATAATTTTAGAAGAGGAATTGAATTAAAAGAAGAAATTGATATTAAAGCAGAAAAAGGGGCTTATTTTTTAAATGATACAATCACAGTTGCAGCAAATTCAGAAAAATCTTGGTTATTAGTAGCAAATGTGAATCAAACTGTTTCAGATGTAGTAAAAATATCTGAACTAATTAAGAACAATAACCACATTACATATCTTTTACAAGAAAGCATCAATAAAGGTACAGAAAATCTCATCAAACTTGCTGCAGCTTCTGATGGCTTGCAATTATCTAATGATGCTCTTGTAAATACAAGACATTTTTCAAATACCCTTTTCAATATTATGAGAGGTGGTATTTTTGATAATAATTATACCATAGAAAATGATGACTTTATTACCTATTTAACAAAAGCAAATAAGCCTTTAAGCAAACTTAAAGCTGATTTATTGGCTAGTTTGCCAGAAACTTTTTCTTTACATCATATTAAAGAATTAGCAGATAAAGATTCTAATAAAGATTTTAAAAGACTTTGTTTAGAGTATTTACCATTAAAATTTAGTAGAAGGCATGGAGACCCTAGTAGACCATGGAACAAGTTTTCTATAAATACAAAAAGTGAAATTGATGGTTCTAAAATTTTAGATTATGAAGGAAATTGGAGGGATATTTTTCAAAATTGGGAAACTTTAGCGCATTCTTATCCTCAATTTATTGAGAGTATGATTCATAAATTTCTAAATGCAACTACTTTTGAAGGTTACAATCCATACAGAGTTACTAAAGATGGTTTTGATTGGGAAGTGATTGAAGAGAATGATCCTTGGTCTTACATTGGCTATTGGGGAGACCATCAAATCATCTATTTATTAAAATTTTTAGAATTTATAGAAAAGCATTACCCATCTAAATTGGCATCACTTTTTAATGATGATATTTTCGTGTATGCAAACGTTCCTTATATTATAAAATCATATAGCGATATTCTTAAGAACCCTAAAGATACAATTGATTTTGATCACAGATTAAATAAAAAAATAGAAGAGAGAAGAGTACAAATAGGGGCAGATGGAGCTTTAATTAGAGATAAAAATGCACAACCTTATAAAGTAAATTTAATAGAAAAATTACTAGTTACAATTTTAGCAAAAGTATCTAATTTTATTCCAGAAGGTGGTATTTGGTTAAATACTCAGAGGCCAGAATGGAATGATGCCAATAATGCATTAGTTGGTAATGGAGTGTCTATGGTAACTTTATATTACCTAAGAAGATTCATCCATTTCTTTGAAGGTATTTTAAATAACACAGATATAAATGAGGTTCAAGTTTCAGAGGAAGTTGCTATTTTATTCAATCAAGTTGTTCAGACTTTAAATAACAATGAAAGCATATTAGAATCTAGTGTTTCTGATGTGGATAGAAAAAGAGTCTTAGATGGCTTAGGAAACCCTGCTAGTGATTACAGAATAAAAGTCTACAAAGAAGGTTTTTCTACTACAAAATCAACGCTTTCTAAAGATGGTTTAACACATTTCTTACAAATCACAAATAGGTATTTAGAGCACAGTATTAGAGCAAATAAAAGAAGCGATAATATGTATCATGCCTATAATTTAATGACATTAGAGAATGATAAAGAGGTTTCTATTTCTTATTTGTCAGAAATGTTAGAAGGTCAAGTATCTGTGTTAAGTTCAGGTTATTTAACACCTAAACAAGCTTTAGAACTGCTAGATGGTTTAAAAGATTCAGCTTTATTCAGAGAAGATCAATACAGTTACATCCTTTATCCTAATAAAGATTTACCAAGGTTTACCAAAAAGAATAATATACCAAATGATAAAGTTTCTAATTCTGAATTGTTACAGACTTTAGTGAAAGATAATAATAAAGAAATTATAGAGCAAGATGCCTTAGGTAATTATCATTTTAATGGTAATTTCAATAATGCAGATAGTTTAAAAGCAGCTTTTAAAGATTTACCAGAAACTTATCAAACCCTAATTGAAAAGGATAAAACATACATTTTAGATGTATTTGAAGAAATTTTTGACCATAAAAGTTTTACAGGTAGATCAGGTACTTTCTTTGGTTATGAAGGTTTAGGTTCTATTTATTGGCATATGGTTTCTAAGTTGTTATTAGCAGTTCAAGAAAATTGTTTATTGGCTATTAACTCTAATGAAGATGAAAAAGTTATTGGTAGATTATTAGATCATTATTATGAAATTAGTGCAGGAATTGGAGTACATAAATCTCCAGATTTATATGGCGCATTTCCAACTGATGCCTATTCTCATACACCAGCAAACAAAGGGGCGCAACAACCAGGAATGACAGGTCAAGTAAAAGAAGATTTGTTAAGCAGATTTGGAGAATTAGGTGTTTTTGTAACAGATGGTAAAATAGTTTTTAAACCAAGATTATTAAAAGAATCAGAATTTTTATCAAGCGCAAAAACTTTTGATTATATGTCAGTTTCAGATACTAAAGAATCAATTACTGTAAACCAGAATCAATTATGTTTTACATATTGTCAAGTGCCAATAATTTATACTGTTGCTCAAGAACAAAAAGTAATAGTTACCTATAATTCAGGTGATGAAAAGATTTTAAACGAATTGGCTTTAAATGAGGAAATAAGTAATGAATTATTTAATAGAAGCAATAATGTGAAGCAAATAGAAGTTTTTCTAACAAAGTAAATGCATGAAGAATACGTTTTATATAGCTGTTTTTTGTTTCTTATTATTGTCTTTAGCATCATGTAAAAGTGATGTTGATGCAAATAAGGATGGTCAAATAAATAAACAAGAGAAAGTTAGTATTACTGCTAAAGATATTTTAGGAAACCCTGATTATCTAGCAATTTCTTATGGTGGTTATAGAACAAAAGATAGAGCAAATCAACCTACAATTCAGCAATTAAAGGAAGATCTTAAATTGTTGCATGCTATGGGTATTCGAATTTTAAGAACTTACAATGTTCAGCCTGAGTTACCACATGCAGCAAATGTCTTAGAGGCTATTCATCAATTAAAAAATGAAGATGAATCTTTTGAGATGTATGTAATGTTAGGTGCTTGGATAGATTGTTTAAATGCTTGGACAGATAAAGCTCCAAATCATAATATAGAAAGTGAGCAAAACAAAGGAGAAATAGAAAGAGCAGTTCAATTGGCAAATAAATATCCAGAAATTGTTAAAGTAATTGCTGTAGGAAACGAAGCTATGGTTAATTGGGCAGCTAGTTATTATGTGCAACCTAAGGTTATTCTAAAATGGGTAAATCATTTACAAAAGTTAAAAGAAAATAATAAGTTATCTAAAGATTTATGGATTACGTCTTCAGATGATTTTTCTTCTTGGGGAGGAGGAGCTGAAAGCTATAAAACAAAAGAATTAGACAGCTTAATTAGAGCTGTAGATTACGTTTCTATGCATACTTATCCATATCATAATACACATTATAATTCAGATTTTTGGACTGTTCCAGAATCTGATAAAGGTTTAACTAAAAAACAGATAGTAGATAGGTCTATGATACGTGCTTTAGATTTTGCTAAAAAGCAATACAAGAATGTTTCTGCTTATGTAAAAAGCATCGATTCTACAAAATCGATTCATATAGGAGAAACTGGTTGGGCCACAATTTCTAACGGACATTATGGCATTAATGGTTCTAGAGCAACAGATGAATATAAACAAGGTTTATACTATAAAAGCATGCGTGACTGGACAAATGCTAATGGTATTTCTTGTTTCTATTTTGAAGCTTTTAATGAACAATGGAAAGATGCAAAAAATGAGAATGGTTCAGAAAATCATTTTGGTTTATTTACTTTAAAAGGAGAAGCTAAATATCCTATTTGGAATTTAGTAGATAAAGGAATTTTTTCTGATTTAAAAAGAGATGGAAACCTTATAAAAAAGACGTATGAAGGTAATTTAGATTCATTGTTTGTAACTGTGAATTTGCCGAATACTGATTATAAAAAATAGAATGATATGAAAATCTTTAAAATAATATTTTGTTCATTATTGGTAATTTTTGCTGTAGGCTGTAATACAAGTGCAGAAAAATTAAATGTACAAGTTTATGAAACTTCTGCATCTGGGAATAATTTAGTACAACTAGATAATTTTTCTGATGCAACTAATGAAAACAGAATTCAGGTAGTATTACAACCAAAACAAACTAAGCAAACTATTACAGGTTTTGGAGGATCTTTTACAGAGGCTTCAGCATATTTACTTAACAAGTTGAGTAAGAAAAATAGAGATTCAATAATTGAAGCTTATTTTGGAGAATCAGGTGCTAAGTACTCTTTAACAAGAACCCATATGAATTCTTCAGATTTTTCTCTTAGTAACTATTCGTATGCTCCTGAAGAAGATGATAAAGAACTAAAGAGCTTTAGTATTCAAGAAGATTTAGATGATATTGTTCCAATGATTAAAGATGCCATGAATGTGTCTAAAGACGGTTTTAAAATACTTTCTTCTCCTTGGACAGCATCACCTTGGATGAAAGACAATAAAAACTATGTTGGAGGTAAATTGTTACCTGAATATTATGATACTTGGGCTTTGTTTTTCTCAAAATATGTAACAGCCTATAAAAATGAAGGTATAGATATTTGGGGATTTACAGTAGAAAATGAACCTCTAGGAAATGGTAATAATTGGGAAAGTATGCATTACACTCCAGATGAAATGACCAATTTTGTTCAACATCATTTAGGTCCGCAATTAAGACAAGATTATCCTGATGTAAAAATTTTAGGATATGATCAAAACAGAGAACATTTAAATGAGTGGGTAGAATCACAATATAAAAACGAAGAAACTTCTTCTTATTTTGATGGAACAGCCATTCATTGGTATGCGAGTACTTATCACTTTTATCCAGAAGAGTTAGAGTATGCACATAAAAAAGCACCAAATAAATATTTAATACAATCTGAAGCATGTGTAGATTCAGAAATTCCAAAATGGAAAGACGATGCTTGGTATTGGAAAAAAGAAGCTACAGATTGGGGTTGGGATTGGGCTCCAGAAAAAGACAAGCCTTTACACCCTAAGTATGCACCAGTTAACAGATATGCAAGAGATATTATTGGTTGTTTAAACAATTATGTAGATGGTTGGATCGATTGGAATATGGTTTTAAACAAACAAGGAGGGCCAAATTGGTTTAAGAATTGGTGCGTTGCTCCCGTTATTGTTGATGAGAATGCCGATGAGATTTATTTTACACCTCTTTATTATGTAATGTCGCATTTCTCTCGGTTTATAAGGCCAGAAGCAAAAGTTTTCAAGGTAAATTATTCAGATAAAGATTTAATGATTACAGCAGCAGAAAACATAGATGGTTCTATAACTGTTGTGGTTTTTAATGAAAAAGAAAATTTAAAAAAAATCAATCTAACACTAAATAACAAAAGTGTTACCATAGATATTAAAGGGCAATCATTACAAACGATTGTTATTTAAAAAAGTAAAAAAAAATAAAATATGTCTAGTAATTCTGTACAGTTTAGCAAGAATAAAGTTCCTTTTGGACACAAGTTAGCTTTTGGTATAGGTATGTTTGCAAATCAAATGTTTCCTGCTATTTTAGGAATTTTCATGGTGGTTTTAGTTCAAGACCTTGGTTTTCCAGGCTGGATGTGGTCTTTAATTTATTTCTTTCCTAGAATTTTTGATTCTATTACAGACCCAATTATGGGCTTTATATCAGATAATACAAAGTCTAAATGGGGTAGAAGAAGGCAATATGTTTTAATCGGTGGAGTTCTTATGGGGGTTTCCTATGTTTTTATGTGGCAATTGTTCAAAGAAAATTCACTAGAGTTTAATTTTTGGTACTTTTTTATTTGGTCTTTAATATTCTACCTAGGTTTAACTCTGTTTAGTGTTCCTTACGTAGCAATGGGTTATGAAATGAGTAATGATTTTCATGAACGTACAAATATTATGGCTATTGCGCAATGGATTGGTCAATGGGCATGGGTAATTGCACCTTGGTTTTGGGTAATTATGTACGATCCTGATTGGTTTCCTTCAGCGGAGATAGCAGTAAGAGAGTTGGCAATATGGGTTGCAATACCTTGTGCAATTTGTGCTATTGTGCCTGCAGTATTTATAAAAAGTGAGTCCACTTTAGACAAAGAATATGAGCCGTTAAATTTTTCGAACGTTGGAAATAGTTTAGTAAAAATATATGAAAGCTTTTTAGAGGCATTTAAAATTAAAGCATTTAGAAAATTATGTGCTGCTACTTTTTTAATTTACAATGCATTTAATACTGTAGCTGCTCTTACTTTTTTTGTAATTGTTTTTGGGTTATTTAATGGAGATGCAGAAGCTTCTGGTATTTGGGTATCTTTGTTTGGTTGTTTAGGGGCAATTGGTACAACTTTTTTAGTAATTCCATTAATTACCAAAATGTCTAAAGCTTTTGGTAAGAAAAAAGCTTTTCTAATAGCCCAAGGGATTTCTATAGTAGGTTATGTTTTATTATACTTCTTATTTGTGCCTGGTAAACCTTGGTTATATATTATAGCTTTGCCTTTTTTCTCATTTGGAATAGGAAGTTTATTTACAATAATGATGTCTATGACCGCAGATATTATAGATATAGACGAGCTTAACTCAGGTTTAAGAAGAGAGGGAATATTTGGAGCTATTTATTGGTGGATGGTTAAAGTAGGTTTTGCAATTGCAGGAGCTTTAAGCGGTGTTATTATTGCTTTTGTTGGTTTTGATCCTGATTTGGTTTCTACAGAACAACAATCTGCAGTAGATGGATTACATGCTTTCTTTTGCTTTTTCCCTGTACTAGGAACTATTATTGCCATGTTTATTATGAAAGATTATAATATAGATGAAAATAAAGCTAATTCAGTAAGAGATGAACTTAAAGCAAAAAGACTATAAGTTTAAGTTATATATATAATTTTAAATTAAAAAAAACGAGCCATTGGCTCGATTTTTTATCGGATAAAAATAGAATTATTTATTCTTCGTTTTTTTTAATATTATCTAAATACTCTTGGAAACGTTTTCCATATTCAGATTCTTTAATTCTTGGAGATAGAGACGCATTTACAGTATCTAACATCTTTAAACTAGCATCATACATTTCTGTTAAAGCTATATAAGGTGCTACTTCAAAATCTGCATTTGTAATCGCAAAGTTTGTAGTATATAAAACTCTTCTTTTTACTAATCTGTTGTAATCTTTTTCTAATTTTTCAATTAGCTCTTTATCATCAGCTCTTTTAGCATCAAAATCTTTTTTAATAAATTCTAAACGCTCAGTTTGAAATCTACTTCTTACTTTATTAAACTGGTCTAATACTTCTTGATTTTTAGACCCAGATATTTCCGGATACAAACCAAATTCGTCTACTTTATCATTAATGGTAATTGTACCTTGTTCTCCAAAAAATAGAATTCTCTTGTCAGTAGTATTTCCATCAAAAGTTAAATAATACAATACAGGCGAATTTACATCATCTGTTAATTTGAAAGTATCAGAACCATTTAAAGCAACAGAATCTACAGACACTAAAGCGGTGTCTTGCATTTTCTGTAAATAAAGTTTCCCTTTTTTTAATCCTTTTATCTGACCTTGAACAATCATGTTTCCATCTTTCTTAGATGAGCACGAATATATTAAGATTGCTACTACTAAAACCGCTAAAACTCTTTTCATTTGTATTTTAATTTTACAGTTGCAAATATGCTTAATTTTTTATAAAGTTGATGATAATTCCATTAAAATAGTACAGGCAATTGCACCAATTGTACCAATTGCATAGCCAAATACAGCCAGCAATACTCCAACAGTTGCTAAAGAAGGATGAAATGCTTGTGCAACAATAGGAGCAGAGGCTGCACCACCAACATTGGCTTGGCTACCTACAGCTAAAAAGAAATAAGGAGCTCTTATAATTTTTGCAACTATAATTAATAATACAGCATGTATTGTCATCCATACTAATCCAATAACCATTAAGCCAGGGTTTTCTAAAGCCTGATTTAAATCCATTTTCATACCAATGGTAGCTACCAAAATGTAAATAAAAATACTACCCAATTTACTGGCACCTGCACCTTCGTAGTTTTTAGCTTTTGTATATGATAGAATAATTGCAACAATTGTAGATACACTAATCAACCAAAAGAAACTAGAACCCAAGAAAGAAAATACATTTCTCCAAGTTTGAGATTCAATAGAAGCTACAAAGTTTGCAAAGAACTCTGCTAAATATTTAGAACAGAAATGGCCAAAACCAACAGTTCCAAAACCAATGGCTAGCATTATCATAAAATCTGTTAATGATGGGTTTCTTTTTACCTTTTCAGAAAAGTGTATTACTTTTTGTTTAAGGTCTTCAATAGCAGAGGTATCTGCTTTTAACCATTTATCAATTTTATCTTTTTTACCAATACCTATCAATAAAATAGCCATCCAAACATTAGCAACAACAATATCTACAATAACCATTCCTCCATATTTAGAAGGGTTGTATTGATATATTTCTAACATGGCTGTTTGATTTGCTCCACCACCAATCCAACTTCCTGCTAAGGTTGATAAACCTCTCCAAACAGCATCAAAATCTGCCCCTCCAACAGTTTCAGGAGAAAAAATAGAGATTAATAATATAGCAATTGGGCCACCAATAATAATCCCTATTGTTCCTGTAAAAAACATGATTAAAGCTTTAGAGCCCAAATTAAAAATAGCTTTTAAATCGATACTTAATGTCATTAAAACAAGAGCAGCAGGTAATAAAAATCTACTGGCAACATAGTACAATTGCGAACTGTTCTTTACAATCTCACCAACTTCATTTTCGGTTTCCCATTCAGGAGCTATTACTCTAAAAGTTGTAAATAAAGCAGGAATAAAATAGGCCATAAATAAACCTGGAACAATTTTATAGAATTTAGACCAAAACCCTGTTTTAATATTTTCTGTATAAAAAACAAAACCTAAGGATAGCATTAAAATACCAAAAACTATGGCATCATTTTTAAAAATTGGTTCTATCATTTTTTATTTTTAAGATGATTTGTATTTAAAATAATTCCTATTTGTAATCTGTGAAAAACATTATCAGGAAATTTTTGATAAAAGTAGCCTAATTTTATTTTCAGGTTAGTATTTAGTTTATGTAATAAGCCAGCACCTGTCCAATTTTGCACAATTTTTTTTGATTTATCTATATTCAAAAAGATTTCATTGAATGCGTATACAGACCAGTTTTTAGAAATAGGATAGTTGGCGTTTAAATCGTAACGAAACCAATGGCTAGAAAAGGTATTAAAGAATCGATGCTCAAACCGTAAACGATGTCTTAACTTTAAGTCTTTTAATTTTCCACTAATATTAAAATCTTCATACAGCCTATGTTCTTCTAAATTTCTAGAAGAAATTTTAAACTCAGTATCTGTATTTACATAGCTATAACCAACAGTAAAATTTACTTTAGGAGAAATAGTGTAGTTTAGACCTAACCTATATATTTCTTGCTGAAATTCACTTAAAACTTCATAGTATCTGAAATGAGCCATGGTTTTAATCGCAAACTTATCTGCTATTTTATGAGAACCATTATACATATACCAAGCACCTAATTGTTTGTCAGCATTCTGCGCCTTTGTTGTTGTAAAATAAAAAACAAAGACGCAAAAAAGTAAACTTTTTCTTATCATACCTATTTAGCAGAAAAGATTTTGGTGTCTTTAAAAGGAGAAATATTTATATTCTCAACAGATTTTTTATATGCAATCCAATCGTTATTAAAGAACGTGTTCGTTTCAGCAACTGCCTTTTTAAATTCTTCTATAAATTGATTCATAAGCACAGTTTCAGTAGAGGTTTGTTCTCCAAACCTAGACCTTATGTATCTACTCGCTTGTCCTAATCTTTGATTAACTGTTATTTCTGGGTTTCTAGTAATCCCTTGTCTTTTATCAATTGTTCCTAAATACATCGCAATTAGTTTCTCGATTTTTTCGCTAATCTCTTTAGAGGCTTTTATTTCTTCTTTGTATTTTTCCTTATTCTCTTTAGATAAATCTGATTTTATTGAAGTTGCCGTATTTTTACTCTCTACAAGTTGCTTTACAATAGCTGCAATTTTTTGTTGATATGCTTCCAACTCTTTACTAGCATTGTATTTTTGGTTAATCGCTTCTTGAGACATTTCTAACCTTGGATCAAAAGCCACAGTGATGTTTTGTTCTGAAGTTGCATCACCATACGTCATTTTTAATCTATAAACTCCTGGTTTTACAGTAACTCCTCCTGGTTCTCTAGTAGATTTTCGTATTCTTCTAGAAGCTCTATCAAAGCCTTTTTCTCTTAAATACCAGGTTGTTTTATGTACACCTGGTTCTTTTGGGGCTTTAAATTTTAAAGTTCTTATTTGTCTATTTCCATCAAATATTTCTAGTTTAATTGAATCATTTTTTACTTTTTTATCATCACTTTTTTTTGTCTTTTTATCGTCTTTATTGAAATAGTAAGAAATAATAGCTCCACCATTTCTGTTTTCTCCTTGATACATAGCATCTGCACCAAACCTACTTCCTGTAGGTTGTTGTGTTGCAGCTTGGTAAGCAGTTTGTGGTGCAAATAATGAGATTTTTTTATTTGCAATATTTTTACCGGCCATTGCTCTTAATGGTTTAATATCATCTAAGACCCAAGCAGCTCTTCCAAAAGTTCCAATAACCAAGTCTTCTTCTCTTGGATGTATTACCAAATCTTTTACAGGAACTGTAGGAAAACCATTGGTCCATTTTGTCCACTTATCACCAGCATTTAACGATACATATAAACCATCATCTGTACCTAAGAATAATAGGTTTTCATTTTCAGGATCTTCCACAATACAAAGTGTATAGCTTTGTACATCATTTTCATCTACAATACGTTCCCAAGTTTTGCCATAATTTTTGGTTCTGTATGCATAAGGTGTGTAGTTAAAACGTCTATAATCGTTAGCAATTAACAATGCTTCTCCTTTGTTTTTATTAGATGCTTTTATTTGCGTAATCCAAGAATTTTCTGGTAAGCCTTTAATGTTTTTAGCTACGTTTGTCCAGTCAGTTCCACCATTTTTGGTAAAATGTACTTGACCATCATCTGTAGCTGCCCATAGTACATCTTTTTCCAATAGGGTTGGTTCAATTACTAAAATAGTACAGTGGTTTTCTGCACCAGTAGCATCCATGGTTAAACCACCACTTTCAGATTGTTTTAATTTTTCTGGATTATTGGTTGATAAATCAGGAGAAATAACTTCCCAAGTTAAACCTTTGTCAGTCGATTTATGCACAAACTGACTACCAAAATATAAGGTATTGTTATCAAAAGGATCCATATTGATGGCAGCATTCCAGTTGAAACGTAACTCTACATTTGGGTCTTTATGCGTTGGTTTTACAGAGTAGTTGTTTCCTGTAATATGATCATATCTTACTACAGAACCTTGCTGACTCATAGACCATCCATATCTAGAATCGTCTTTATCTGGTACCACATCAAAACCATCACCAAAAGAAATTTCTTGCCAATAACTGTTTCTAATTCCTTGCGCTTTCCAAACGTAAGCAGGACCTCTCCAAGAACCATTGTCTTGCATACCTCCATAAACATTATAAGGGAATTCGTTATCAACATTAATATGATAGAATTGAGCAACAGGAATGTTACCAATAAATCTCCACGATTTACCACCATCTTTGGTGATGTTTAGTCCACCATCATTACCATCAATCATGAATTTTCCATTTTTTGGATGAATCCACCAAGCATGATGATCTGGATGCACACCATTATCTACACCATAAGCAGGCATTAATTCTGTGAAATTTTTTCCACCATCTTGTGAAACATTTACATAGGTGAAAACTGTGTACAATCTGTTTTCATTCTGCGGATCTACATAGATTTCTGAATAATAAAATGGTCTGTTTCCTATACCTGGTTTATCATTTATTTTTTTCCATTTAAAACCACCATCAGTACTTTTATATAAAGCATTCTTTTTTGCTTCTACCAAAGCATAAATAGTATTAGTTTCACTTGGGGCAATTGCAACACCAATTCTACCTAGATCACCTTTTGGGAATCCTTCTTTTTCTGTGATTTCTTTCCAGTTTTCTCCTCCATCATGTGTAATGTATAATCCAGAACCTTCTCCTCCAGATTTAAAAAACCAAGGATCACGTTTGTGTTCCCACATTGCAGCAATTAATTTGTTAGGATTTGTAGGATCCATAATTAAATCTGCAGCACCCGTTTTTTCGTTATTGTATAAAATTTGTTTCCAAGTTTTACCACCATCTATTGTTTTGTAAACACCACGTTCTTTGTGTTCTCCCCAAGGAGAACCAATAGCACCTACATAAACAATATCTGGATTTGTAGGATGTATAATTACTCTATGAATATGACGTGTTTTTTCTAAACCCATAGCTTTCCAAGTTTTACCAGCATCTAAAGATTTGTAAATACCAAAACCTCCATTTAAACTATTTCTTGGGTTTCCTTCTCCAGTTCCTGCCCAAATGACACTTGGATTCGATTGTTGAATTGCAACTGCACCAATAGAAGCTGTGAGTTCTTTTTCGAAAACAGGTTCCCATTTTATACCACCAGAAGTAGATTTCCAAATTCCTCCAGAAGCTGTACCTACATAAATGATTTCAGGATTTGATTCCACAACATCAATAGATGTTACTCGACCAGACATACCTCCTGGACCAATATTTCTTGGTTTCATGTTTTTTACTAAATCCATAGAAAATTCTTGAGAAAAGAGTAGGGTAGTAGTACATAAAAATAATAGTGTAATTAGTTTTTTCATTATGTGTGGTTTGTTAATTATAAAAAATGTTATCAAACTTAAGTTTGAGTTACAATAAAATTGTCTTTCCCACAAAAGAGGAAATCTATTAATGTGGACAATATACAAAATAGAAAACGCTTTGTAAATTATAAAGTGTTTATCTAAAAAAATCTTTAGTGCTTTTTGTTAAATTTTATTTTAATAGAATTTAAACATTTGTTAACTTTAGTTTCGATAATAATAATTATTTAAATTTAGAAACAAGTTATGGAAAAATCAAAAATTAAAATGACATTATTATTTAAAATTTTTTGCTGCTTACTTTTGGGTATATTTATAATAGGCTGTTCAAATGAAGTTGAACAGCCTGATTGTGGTTGCGAATCAGAAATTTTAGAAACAATACCAGAAACCTCTGAAATAATTGGTGAATTATTTTACAAAACCCAATCAAATGATCCAATGGATACTTATTACAATAATACTTTTTGGATAGTTTATCAAGAGGAAAATTGTAGTAATTGTATACATAGTATGATAGTTTGTAATGAAGACTTAATTAAAAATAAATTTGGAAATGTTTTGAATAATAATGAAATTATTCAAGTCAAATTTTCTGGACATTTAAAAGAAATATGTAAAAAAACTTTTGCGCCTGCAGATTATACATATCAAAGAATAATATTAACCTCAATCGAAAAACAATGAAAAAGACTATACTTTTAACTTTTATGTTGTCTATTTTTTATTTAGTTGATGCACAGGAGAGCATTAATTATAAACTTAAGGACAAAACTATTGAATTTTCTATATCACAAAATGAGATATGTATTGAATTCTACAAAGAAAAAGAACAAAGTATATTAAATAGATATGATTAGAATATATCAAAAATTTTTGAAAATACAGCAATAATCAAAGATTTTGAATCAGATAAATCATATTTAGAAAAAGTAGAGATATTAAAAAGTACATTTAAAGATGAATTATTAAAAATTGAACCAGCTGTTGGTAAATTTGATGTAAGTTCTTTACCAAAAGGGTATTATATTATTAGAATTATTTACAATGATAAAGTAGAAAATCACAAAATAATTGTAGAATAAAAGTAAATAATTAATAAAATTTTATAAGATAAATATTTTTCTATTTTATTTAAAATCTCGTTATCAATTTTTGGTAGTGAGATTTTTTTTAAAATAATTTTAGACTAAAAACAAAAAACAGTTTAAAAAAGTGAAAAATCTTTTTAATAAATTTTCTAAGTGAAAACTACAAACTGAGGCTTCTAATTACATTTTTTATTCTTCCTCTTTCTTTTTAGGTTCACGTTTTGCATCTTTTAAAGCTTTCATGAGCATCCACTCAATTTGCCCATTTGTAGAGCGAAATTCATCTGCAGCCCATTTTTCAATAGCATTCATCATATCTTCATTAACTCGCAAAGCGAAAGCTTTCTTTTTTGCCATTTTATTTTTTTACAAATTCAACAATTACTTGTACCAATTTTGTAGATAAAGGATAGTCTGGTTTTAGGTAAGAAGACTGATTTTCTGTCATTGATTTTACCTCTTTTAAAACATGATTCATCCCTTTTATAAAAACCAATTGAGCATTTTTATTTGAAAGGAGTAGGTTAGATGCTTCCTGTGGTTTTACTTGTAGATCTTCTGTGCCATTAATCAGTAAAATAGGCATACTTAGTTTTTTGATTTCCTCTGATGGGTTGTATTGAATCCAAGAGCTTAGGAATGCTTGATTTTGCTTTGCAAAAACCGATTGTAACATAGGGTTCACTTTTTCTACGTTACCTGTTTTTTTTAATTCTGTAAAGTGGGCTTTTGTAATAGAATCTAAAAAAGGCGCAGATGTTTTTATTTGGTCAATGATAACCTGATCTGCACTTTTACTTGGCCCAGCTAAAGAAATATAGTTATCTATGTTTTCTGAAGCCAGCATCGCTACCAAAGAACCTTGACTATGGCCTACCAATACAATTTTTGAAAAGCGGCCTTCTTTTTTAAAATGATTGATGGCTATTTGAACATCTGTAACATAGTCTTTAAAAAAAACTCCTTTAAGTAAGCTTGCTTTGTTATTTTTATTAGCTGTTCTTTTATCGAAACTGTAAAATGCGATGTTGTTTTTATTGATGCTATCTCTAAACTGTTTAATGTAATTGGCTTTGATAACTGGTTGCTGATTGCCATTTCTATCTACATTTCCAGAGCCATGCACCCAAATTAGTAAAGGTGTTTGTTCTTCTAGATAGCTTAATGTACCAGGTAATTCTACCTCGTTATTGTACAAAACTAATTCTTCTGATTTAATTTGCGCTGTTAGTGATACAACACCAAATACTAAAAAAAGAAAATAAGTTATTACTCTAATCATTTTGATTTGTTTTAAGTTGATAGGTTTTTAAAACGCTTTCTGCTGCAGCTTTTTTTTGCGTACCAATTAATAATTTCTGTCCATTTTTAAGTTCTAACTGTATTCCAATATCACCAGAAACATTAATAGCTTTGCCTTTTGCTGAGTTCCAAAATGCACCTCCTTTTAAACCCCAACCACCATAATCTCCAATTGGGTCGTACGTTCTTACGTAAGCTTTTGAAATATCTTGCCAAGCAATACGCTTCAATTTTAAATGAAAAGGAAAAAACTGGTAGTGTATACCAATTTCATCAACTTTTGTGGATAGTTTAAAGAAAAATAATGGGACAATAGAAATTAACAACACGCTTAAAGTACCTAGAAAACCTGCAGTCGTAAACTTTGAATCTTCTTTCATATACTCTTGTATTATAAATAAAAGAGGTACAATTAAACTAATTCCCATTACAACTATAAACCAAGACTGTGTAAATCGTTGTTCTTCTTTAAACACTTTCATGTTATCTGTTTTTATCTCGTTCTAAAATCATACTATTCCAGCCATGTGGTATTTTAACAAAACGCCAACCTTCTCTTGCATGTTGATTTAGTAAATCTTCAAAATTTTGCATTCTATTTCTAAAGCCTAATTTTAATTCTACTACTTTATATTCTTTCATGTTTTATTTTTTACTGTTTTTTTGATCATAAATAATTCCAAAAATTAATCCTAAAGAAATACCAATAGCAATATTATTTAGGGCAACTCCAATAGCTGTTCCAATTGATAAACCAATTGCTATACCTGTTCCTTTTTTATGTTTTTTATCCATAATTAATGACTCAAAGTTCCCGTATTTACAACAGGCGATGCTTCTTTATCACCACATAGAATAACTAGTAAATTACTAACCATTGCAGCTTTGCGTTCTTCATCTAATTCAACAATTTCTTTTTTATTCAATTCTTCTAAAGCCATTTCTACCATTTCTACAGCTCCTTGTACAATTTTATGCCTCGCAGCAACAATTGCAGTTGCTTGTTGTCTTTTTAACATGGCAGATGCAATTTCTTGTGCATAAGCCAAATACCCAATTCTTGCTTCTAAAACCTCAATGCCAGCAATGGCTAAACGTTCTTCTAATTCTTTCTCTAAGGCTTCAGAAACTTCATTTACACTAGATCTTAATGTAATATCTTCATCATGTCCCTCGTCTGCAAAATTATCATAAGGATACATACTAGCTAATTTACGAACTGCAGCATCTGTTTGTACTCTTACAAAATTCTCGTAATTGTCTACATCAAAAGCAGCTTTGTAAGTATTGGTAACTCTCCAAACTAAAATTGTTGAAATCATTACTGGGTTCCCTAATTTATCATTCACTTTTAAGCGCTCACTGTCAAAGTTGCTGGCTCTTAAGGATATTTTCTTTTTAGTGTAAAAAGGGTTTGCCCAGTACAAACCATTTGCTTTTATAGTTCCTACATATTTACCGAACAATAAAATAACTTTAGAAGTATTTGGATTTACAAGGATAAAACCAAAAAAACCAAAAAAACCAATAATAATAACAGGTATGTATAAAGGCGTTTGCTGAATGATAGACATTGTAATTCCTCCAAAAAATAAGACGAGAACTACTAATAACATTATGTAACCATTAGCGGGTTTGATAATTTTTTCTTCTTCCATGTAAATAAGTTTTATATTGATATTAAATTGATATCACAAAGATATACTATATTTTTGTGTTTTTCCAAAATTTCTTATCATTATTTTTTTACTTTTGTTAAAAATTAATTTAAAATCAATTCAATGACATTTAAACTATTATTGTTGATATCTTCATTTTTAATGATAAGTGCATCTTCTAATGAAGTTGT
>JBDNBB010000084.1:0-19756 GCA_039768135.1 Polaribacter sp. | reverse complement strand
TTCACTACAGCCGAACTGTACTTGCTTTCTGTTGCACTTGTCCTCAACTTACGCTGGACGGATGTTATCCGCTATGAATACTCTTTGGTGTCCGGACTTTCCTCTTTAAATAATTTAAAGCGATAAGATAAGTCTGCTTTATTTTATGTTTAATCTTAAATCTTAAAATAAAACCCACTCAAATATAATATGAGTGGGAAAAATTGCTATGAAAAAGAAAAAATGTTATTAAACTAATTTAATAACTAAACAAATTTAATACAATTTCATGAAAGAAAATAATTATATAACTATTTCTAGATATTAAGAGAACATATCTTTTACTTTCTCAAAAAAAGACTTGTCTGAAGTATTTGGATTTGGAGAAAAATTTTCATCCTCTAACATATTTTCAAAAAAGTTTCTTTGTTCTTTATTTAGTTCTTGTGGTGTCCAAACATTTATATGAATTAAGAAATCTCCTGTTCCATATCTTTCAATACTTGGCAATCCCTTCCCTTTTAATCTTAATATTTTTCCAGATTGTGTTCCGGAATCAATTTTTATTTTGACCTTACCTGTAACCGTTTCTACCTCTTTACTTGTTCCTAAAACAGCTTCAGAAAAATTAACATATAAATCGTAATGGATATTAGTACCTTCTCTCTTTAATTTTTCGTGAGAAATTTCTTCTATAAGAACCAATAAGTCTCCAGGAATAGCATTTTTACCTGGAGCTTCATTTCCTTTACCTCCAACTTTTAATTGAACACCTTCTGTAACCCCAGCAGGTATATTTATAGAAACTGTTTCTTCTTTAACAACTAGACCTTGAGCGTCTGAACCATTTGGTTTGCTACTAATAATTTCACCAGCTCCAGAACAAGTTGTACAAGTTGCTGCTGTTTGCATTCTACCTAAGATAGTATTTGTAACTCTCATAACTTGTCCAGATCCGTTACAAGTAGAACATGTTTTATAAGTTACACCCTCTGCCTGTACTTTTCTACGAACTTTTACTTTTTTCTCAACACCCTTTGCAATTTCTTCTAAAGTTAATTTTACACGAATTCGCATATTACTTCCTTTAACTCTAGCTTGTCTTTGGCCTCCACCTCCAAAGCCGCCACCAAAGCCACCACCGCCAAAAATATCTCCAAACTGGCTAAAAATATCATCCATATTCATGCCTCCACCTCCGAAGCCGCCTCCACCTTGAGGGCCATCGAAAGCTGCATGTCCATATTGATCATATCTTGCTTTTTTATTTTCATCACTTAGTATTTCGTAAGCTTCTGCTGCTTTCTTAAAATTCTCTTCTGCTGTTTTATCATCTGGATTTTTATCTGGATGATATTTAATTGCCATTTTTCTGTAGGCTTTTTTAATTTCAGATTGTGATGCTGATTTAGAAATACCTAATATTTCATAAAAGTCTTGTTTTGCCATACTTTATTTATTTGTCAATAGCCTTAAATTAATAGTATTGATTTAAGCGATCTGCACTTTAATAATTAATTACTAAATCTTCTTTATTACTGTCCTATAACAACTTTTGGATAACGAATAACTTTATCGCCAAGTTTATAGCCTTTTTCAACGCAATCAATAACTTTACCTTTAAGATCTTCAGATGGTGCTGGAATTTGTGTTATAGCCTCATGTATTTCTGCATCAAAAGCGTCTCCTGATTTTGTTTCTATTTTTGATAGTCCTTTTTGCTCTAATGTATTATAGAATTTATTGTAAATTAACATTACACCTTTACGAAGTTCTTCTGATTCGTTATCGTCTTCTATATGCGTTAAGGCACGTTCAAAATCATCTATAATTGGCAGTAAAGATGTCATTAATTCTTGACCAGCCGTCTTAAATAAATCAATTCGCTCTTTAGATGTACGTTTTTTATAATTTTCATACTCAGCAAACAACCTTAAAAACTTATCTTTTTCTGCTTGAATTAGTTCTTCTGAAGAAGGCTCTTTAACTTCCTTTTCTACCTCAAGATCTTTATTAACCTCAACTTGCACTTGCTCTTGCTCGCTATTTATTTCCTCTTCTTTGATTTTATCTTTTTTACTCATTTTAATGTAATCATTATTTTATTTCAAAATTATATTCAAAAATATTGCCAATAAAAAAATAGTGCCAATTTGACACTATTTTATTTAAACGAAACTAGTAAAGATTTCCTTTAAACTAACACCTTAAATTCTCTCGATTTTTGCACCAATAGATTTTAGTCTTGCCTCAATATTTTCGTACCCTCTGTCTATTTGTTCTATATTATGTATAATACTTGTACCTTTCGCAGAAAGTGCAGCAATTAATAATGATATTCCTGCTCTAATATCAGGAGAAGTCATTGTTGTCGCTTTTAATGAGCTTTCAAAATTATGGCCAATTACAGTTGCTCTATGTGGGTCACATAAAATAACTTTTGCTCCCATATCTATTAATTTATCGACAAAAAACAAACGGCTTTCAAACATTTTTTGATGAATTAAAACAGTTCCTTTTGCTTGTGTAGCTATTACTAATACGATACTCAACAAATCTGGAGTAAATCCTGGCCAAGGAGCATCTGCTACTGTTAATACAGAACCATCTATGTAACTTTGTATTTCATAAGAATCTTGCTCTGGAATGTAAATGTCATCTTCTCTTTTTTCAAATTGAATTCCAAGTTTTCGAAAAACGCTTGGTATTTGTCCTAAATTCTCCCAGCTTACATTCTTAATCGTAAGTTCAGATTTTGTCATCACAGCAACACCAATCCATGATCCAATTTCAATCATGTCTGGTAGAACACGATGTGTACAACCTCCTAATGAATCTACGCCATTTATAATTAATAAATTAGAACCAACACCAGTAATATTGGCGCCCATTGAATTTAACATTTTACACAATTGCTGAATATATGGCTCACACGCTGCATTGTAAATTCTTGTTATTCCTTTTGCTAAAACAGAGGCCATCAAAATATTTGCAGTACCTGTTACAGAAGCTTCATCTAATAACATGTCTGTTCCTAAAAGTTCTTCTGCTTCTACACCATAGAAACGTTCTTCTTTATTATAACGAAATGTAGCACCAAGCTTTATAAAACCTTCAAAATGTGTATCTAATCTTCTACGGCCAATTTTATCTCCTCCAGGTCTTGGAATATAACCCTTACCGAATCTTGCTAACATAGGGCCAACGAGCATAATAGAACCTCTTAATGAACTTCCATCTTTTTTAAACTTTTCAGATTCTAAATATTCTAAGTTAAGATCATTAGCTTGAAAAGTATAAGAGTTACTGGTATGTTTATCTATTTTAACACCTAATTCTCCTAAAATAAAAATTAATTTATTTACATCTATAATATCAGGAACGTTCTGTACTGTAACTTTTTCTGGTGTTAGTAAAACAGCACACAAGATCTGTAACACTTCGTTTTTTGCTCCTTGAGGAGTAATTGTTCCATTTAGTTTATAACCTCCTTCTATTTTAAATGATGCCATAGTTTAATATCTTTTTCTGCCCTTATTATTATTGGGCTTTTTATGATTGTTCTTTGCATGGTTTTGTCCCTGAGAATTTCTTTTCTTTAGTAAACTTTTACTTTCAGAAAGTGTTTCTTCAGAATCTCTTAAATCTATTTCTTTGTTAGAAAGGTCATATAAGTGCTTGTAAATAACTGCATCATCTACTGTATCTTTATTCCAGTTTAAATAACACTTTTTCATATGATTTGCAATCGTATAAACTAGTGCATCTTTTTTTTCACCATCTTCCCAGCTTAAAGCAACATCAATCATAGTTTGAATATTATTCCCATAATAACGATATCTTGAAGCATATTTTGGATAAGGTAAACGTTCTGGTTTTTCTTGTAATTCCTCCTTTGAAGGAGTAGGATATGGAGAATCTACATCTAAATTAAATTTAGACATTATAAATAGTTGATCCCATAACTTATGCTTAAAATCTGGCACATCTCTTAAGTGAGGTTGTAGGTTACCCATAACATCAACAATGGCCAATGCCATTTTGTTGCGCTCTTCTTTGGTTTCCAATGCCAAGCAATGATCTATAAGTTTTTGAATATGTCTTCCATATTCTGGAATAATCATTAAAGTTCTTTCTGAATTATATTCTAAGTCGAATGTCATTTATCTAATTTTGTGAAGTGTAATTTTAAAAAATATTTCACTTAGTTTGCGAAAAATATTTTATTAATAATACTTTTTTTGTAGTTTAAAGCTGCAAAATAACACTTTATTTTTTACTTATGGTTAAATTTTTAACCAATGACTCTTAATTTAGCAAATTGTAATAATAATTTCTTTTTTCCTACAGTACTGAATTTTATTTCCGCTTTCTGGTTAGGGCCTTTCCCTTCTAATGCAATAACTTCACCAGCTCCAAATCTATTATGTTCTACTATATTTCCTACAACTACATTACCATCAAACAAATTAGTATTAATTGCAGCTTGCGAAATTTTCTTAAGATTCTTAGGAAGTATAATTTCTTTCTTTTTTGCTAAATCTCGTTCCATTTTTTTGCGCTGAATTGGTTTTTGAAAACGAATTCCTTTAGGTGCGTCATCAAAAATACTTTTGTCAACAAAACGGTTAGCGGATGGTTCTGGAACTTTCGGCGCTATGTAATTTAAGAATTGATCATCTATTTCTTCTAGAAATCTACTAGGCTCTGCATCTACTAACTTACCCCATCTATATCGTGTTTGTGCATAAGATAAATACGCAACTTTTTCTGCTCTGGTTAGGGCTACATAAAAAAGTCGTCGTTCTTCTTCTAGTTCGCTTCTTGTATTCATGCTCATTGCAGAAGGAAACAAATTTTCTTCTAAACCAACAATATAAACATATAGGTACTCTAATCCTTTAGACTGATGAATAGTCATTAAAGATACGGTTGGCTTATTATCGTTCTTTTTAGTGTCAAAATCTGTAGCTAATGCAACATCTTCTAGGAACGTGGTTAGAGAGGCATCTTGTCCTTCTTCAATTTTATCTGTAATAAAATCTTTAATTCCATTTAAAAGTTCTTGAACATTTTCTACCTTACTTACAGCTTCTGGGGTTCCGTCTTTTTCTAAATCTTTAATAAGTCTCGTTTCTTTAACAACAACTTCAGCAATTTCAAATGCATTTTTAGTTTGCGCCTCTATTTGCAATCTAAGAATCATATTCATGAAGTTCTGCAACTTATTTTTTGTTCCCCCATTAATTTTTACATCTATTTTATCAATGTACCTAATAATTTCAAAAATGGATTTTTTATAATGGTTTGCTGCAATAGTCAATCTATCTATAGTGGTTGCACCTATACCTCTAGCAGGATAATTGATAATTCTTTTTAAGGCTTCTTCATCATTAGGGTTAATAAGTATTCTTAAATAAGATAGAATATCTTTTATTTCTTTTCTTTGATAAAAAGAAATCCCTCCATATATTGTATAGTCTATATTTTTTTTTCTTAATGCATCTTCAATAGCTCTAGATTGTGAATTTGTTCTATACAAAACACAAAAATTATCTGGTGTCATTTGATGAGTCATCATATTTTCCCAAATAGACTGAGCTACAAAACGTCCTTCTTCACCATCAGATATAGTTCTCATTACTTGAATTGAATCGCCTGCATCATTTGAGGTCCATACTTCTTTATCTAGTTTTGTTTTATTTCTTGCAATAACAGAATTCGCTGCATTTACAATGTTTTTAGTAGATCTATAATTTTGTTCTAATTTAAACGTTTTTACATCTGGATAATCTTTCTGAAAATTTAAAATATTCTGAATATTTGCACCTCTAAAGCTATAAATACTCTGAGAATCATCTCCCACAACACAAATATTTTGGAAACGATCTGCTAACGCTCTTACAATAATGTATTGTGAGTGGTTTGTATCTTGGTACTCATCAACCATAATGTATCGAAACCGATCTTGGTATTTTGCTAAAACTTCTGGAAAACGAGCTAGTAACTCATTAGTTCTTAACAATAAATCATCAAAATCCATAGCTCCAGACTTAAAGCATCTGTCTACATATTCTTTATAAATATCACCAACTTTTGGTCTAGAAGCGTGCATGTCTGCTTCCTGTAAGTCAGGATTATTAAAGTAAGCTCTTACTGTAATTAAACTATTTTTAAATGAAGATATTCTACTTAAAATTTGTTTTGGTTTGTAGCGTTCTTTATCTAAGTTCATTTCCTTAATAATTGTACTTATTAATCGAACTGAATCTTGTGTGTCATAAATTGTAAAATTAGAAGGAAAACCGAGTTTGTCTGCCTCTGCTCTTAAAATTCTTGCAAAGACAGAATGAAAAGTTCCCATCCATAGGTTCTTAGCTTCGCTTGCACCTACAACTCCTGCTATTCTCTCTTTCATTTCTCGAGCAGCTTTGTTTGTAAATGTTAATGACAAAATATTAAAAGAATCTATACCAGACTGCATTAAATGAGCTATTCTAAAGGTTAAAACCCTTGTTTTTCCTGAACCAGCTCCTGCAATTATAATCATTGGTCCATCTTTTTGTAGGACTGCCAGTTTTTGAGCTTCGTTTAACGATTTTAAGTAAGTTGTCAATAGATATTTTTAAAAATTATAAAGTGTGAATTTAACCAAAGTAATCGTTTTTATAAAGCTAGAATTATAGTTTTTATTCACATTTTTTAAATAAAGAAAATTAAATTATCTCATAATTAGTTTTTAATCTATTTAATACATCAAAAACTTACCAACTAATAGCAGTATTTTATATTTTTGATTCAAATAAAAATAAATGGAAGATATACTATTAGAAAGTACTGCATATATATTACCTGCAATTGTTACCGGTTTTGTTGCTTATTTTATGGTTAAAGGATTTTTACAACAAAGTATAAAATTAAAAAAAATTGAATCTATAGTGTTACAAAAAAAGGATTCTCTTCCTATAAAATTACAAGCTTACGAAAGAATGACTTTGTTCTGCGATCGTGTAAATCCAATAAAATTAGTAGTACGCATTACACCGAATTCAGATAATGTATCTGATTACCTTCAGCTTTTAATCGCAAGTGTAGAACAAGAATTAGAGCACAACTTTGTACAACAAATTTATATTTCAGAAAAGGCATGGATGGCTATAATTGCTACAAAAACAAACATTATTAAAAAACTACAGAATATTTCAAGAGAATCAATATCTGCAAGTAATTTTAGAGAGAATGTACTTATCGAATTTGGAAAAACATATCCTATTTCAGAAACTGCTTTGGAAATTATAAAAAAAGACGTAAAACAGCTGATCTAAAAAATAAAAGCCCTCTAATATAGAGGGCTTTTTCACAGCTGACTTAACAACATACGTTGGGGGAATTAAAAAATCATAAATAATTTAAAACATAATTAATATGTAGCCGTATATATTGAATATTTGATAAATAATATTTTATTATTTTATAAAAATATAAATTATTAAATAAATATAGTGAAAAAAAATCAAAAAAATATGTAACATTTAAAAACTATCTCCTTTTTTGATTAATTTTTGACTTTCGTGTTTAATTTCAATTATAGATTAATTTTTACACCTAGATTATAATTTCTTCCTCTAGTTGTAAAACCAGCAATCTCTTGAAAATCTTCATTTAAAATGTTTGTTAAGCTACCATAAAAAACAACTTTATTGTCAAGAACACTATGATTTATAAAAAAATCAAAAAGCTTGTAAGACTCCAGTTCTACAGCACCAAAATCTTTAGTTTCGTCTACCCATCTGTAACTTAAAGAAGTAAATGTATTTCTTGATAAATTGTAATTTGCTCTAATGAAAAATTTATTTTGAGGTATTTTTAATAATAAACTCTCATCTCTATCAATAAAAGTATAGTTTGCCAACATATTTAAATTCTTAGAAACAGCATAAGTTATTTCAGTTTCAAATCCATTAGCAGAAAAAGTACCTAAATCATTTATTGTTTGAAATGTAGCAAAATCATATCCGATTTTATTGGTTTCTTCTCTTTGAAAATAAGTTGCATTAATTGTCATCTTTTTATTCAAAGTAATATCAAAACCTGCTTCAATAGTTCTATTTTCTTCTGGCAGCAACTCTTCTATAGTTGGTAGTTTCGTAAATATTTCTGAAAGTGTTGGTGTAATAAAAGCTGTACTATAAGAAGCAAATACTTTTACTGGAGTTTCATTTATCGTAAAATTATAAGAAGGATTTATATTATACACAAAATTATTTCCATATTCGCTATGCAAATTTAATCGACCACCAATATTTAAATTTAGACCAGAAAGAGCATTATAGTTTATTGATAAATACGGATCATAAAAGTGTTGTTTACCTGCACCTTCTTCAATAGTACTAAATGAAGTTCTTTGAATCATGTCTTGGTATTGTGAAGTTACCCCCACTAAGAAAGAAAAAACATTTGAAAATGAATAGTTATTATACACATCAAAACCGTATGCTTCTCCGTTAAAGAAATTATTAGACGGTGTTTCAGTTCTGTTAATATCAGTAAAGAAAGTTCTAATTTTTAAAGCTCCATTGGTGTAAGTATAATCTGCATTAAGCCCTACTCGCTTTTGCACGCTATTCATCTTATTATCTTTATCTGCAGGAATACTGGCAAACGTTACAGGATCATAATCAAACCCATCAAAATCTGTAGAAAATTCGTCGAAACTAGTTAGTAATCCAATTTTAAAATTATCATTTAAAGCATAATTTAATTTTAACATTACATTTTGCCTTGCAAAATTATCTTCTTTAAATTCATTAGATGATTCACTTTCTGCAGCAGACAAGCCAGAAGAACCGTTTGCATTTAAAGCTAATAGGTAATCTAACTTTCCTAGTGTACCATTAAAATTAAAATTTGTTGAAAACTCTTCTGCAGATAAGTTACTATTTTCATTAGAACTATTTGATCCTAAAGAAGTAGTGAGTGTTCCTCTAAATTTATCTTTAGAAGCTTTTTTTAGAATAATATTAATTACCCCTGTTGCTGCTCCAGTTCCGTATAAAGTAGAAGAAGCGCCTTTTAAAACCTCTATTTTTTCAACTTGATTAATATCAATCTGACGTAAGTCAAAATCTCCATTAAAAGAACTTGGATCATTAACATTAACTCCATCTAATAAAATAGCAACTTGTCTATTTCTACCTCCTCTAATATAATACCCTAAATTTTGACCTTTTGTACTGAAATTACCATTTATTTCAACTCCAGGGACATCATTTAATAAGTCAACTATTGTTTTACCTTGACTATTTTGTATTGTTTCTTGTGTAATTTGATACACTACTTTACCAACATTTTTTTTATTAGTAGCAAATTTTGTAGCAGTTACTACAACTTCATTTAACGCTTCTACCTTCTCGTTAACTTCTTGAGAAAATAGACTTGTGCTGACAAAAGTACATGCCAAAACACCAACAATTAAGAATTGTTTTTTCATTTTTTAATAAATTTGATTTACAATAAATCAGGTAAATTTCGTGTACAGAAAATAATAGTACATAAACTTTTATCCCGAAAGTTTTTAACTCGTGATTAAGGGCAGGTCTCCTGACTTGCGTCTTGTAACAAAACCTTCCCAACAAATAGTCAGTGGTTAAAGAATTAGTTACAAGCTTGATAGCTTACAGTTGCGGGTACAGTTCTAGAGTTTAACTAGATTCCCTTTTAATTTAATGCAAAATGATTAATTACATTAAAACCAAAAATCAAGACAAAGATAAGTGCTTCATTAGTAAAAATCTAATGATTATAGAAACAAATTATATATTCTTTAACAACAATAGCTTGTAAGACTATTTCATTCATAAAGAAATAAATTACTTTTGTACTAGTTTTTAAATAATCTGATAAGATGCAAAAATTAATCTACCCTATACTATGCTTTACTCTTATAATTTTAAGTTGCACTAATAATAAAAAAGAGAACGAAACAAGTAAACAAGTATCAAGTTATATTAAGTATGCAAAAGGTTTTAAGGTTATAACTAAAAATAACCATAAAATATTACGTATTACATCTGCATATCAGAATGCAAATAAAAATTATGACTATTTTATTAGTAAAGACAAAAAGAAGGAAGATCTGTCTAAAAACGAAATTATAGTTCCAGTAAAAAAAATGATTGTAACATCAACAACTCATATTCCAATGATAGAACTTTTAGAAGAAGAAAATTCAATAATTGGTTTTCCTTTTTCAAATTACATTTCTTCAGAAAGAACCAGAAAACGTATTGATAATGGAAATATTAAAGAAATAGGCAAAGCATCTTCTCTAAATACTGAAATTATTCTTGATTTAATGCCAGAATTAGTAGTTGGCTATAGTATAGATACAGCAGACAAATCTTTAAACACAGTTCAAAATTCTGGTCTTCAAGTAATTTATAATAGTGACTGGTTAGAAGAAACTCCGTTAGGAAGAGCTGAGTGGATTAAGTTTTTTGGAATTCTTTTTGATAAAGAAAAAGAGGCTGATAGTATTTTTTCTGCAATAGAAACTAACTATCTTAAGGCTAAAAACATAGCAAAAAAAATACGCAAACAGCAAACAGTTATTTCTGGAGCAATTATGAGCAAGCAAATTTGGAATCTACCTGCTGGAGAAAGTTTTGTTGCTCAATTTTTAGAAGACGCTAACCTTAATTATTTGTATAAAAACACAAAAGGAAAAGGTAGTTTGTCTTTAAGCTTAGAAAGTGTTTTTGATAAAGGAGCTAAAGCAGATTATTGGATTGCTCCTGGGTATTTTTCATCTAAGGCAGAAATGGTTGCATACAATAAAATATATAAAGAATTTAAAGCTTTTAAAAAGAATACTATCTACAGCCCTTCTACAAAAAAGGGGCCAACAGGTGGAGTTATCTATTATGAATTAGGTCCCACAAGACCTGATCTAGTATTAAAAGATATCATAAAAATAATAGATGGAACGCTGTTGCCAAATTATGAATTAACCTTTTTTGAGCAAATGAAATAACCCAAAATTAGTAATTGATATAAAAAAAAGCTCAATTAAATTGAGTTTTTTTTTAATTTCTAAAAAAGTTTTGTTTGATTTTCATCATCTAATTTCTTTTGTTCTGCCTTTTTCTTAGCTATTGATTTTTGAAGCGCCAGTTTAGCCTTCTCTTCAGCTGACAGCTCTTCTGCTACTGGATTTTTAATATTAGTTTCAGAAATTTCTAAGGGTAATTTTTCATCTAAAACCTCTTCATCTACAACTTCTATTTCTTCAATTTTTTCTTCCTCAAGCACTTCATAAGGAAGTGATTCTAATAAATTAACATTTTTAATTTTATCTGTTGTTAATTGGTTTCCTAGAGCTTTAATACCTTTAACAGCAATAAATTCTTCGAAATTCACTTTTTCATTCTCCAAACTTCTTTTAGAGAATTGAACTTCTGCAATTGGCCTATAATCTGTCGAAACAATTTCTAATTGACTTTTAGGATGATCTGAAATAAAATCTTCTTCCTTGTCTGGAGTTTCAATAACAAAGCGTTTTACGTAATAGCGAGACTTTTCACCATCAAAATAAATTACTGATATTGGCTTTGCAGGTTTCCACTTTTCCAATACTATCATATCATCTTCAAAATGCATCGCTAAATCTGGCTTTACAGCTTTCGCCTTTCCACTTTGAGTAATCACTAACAATTTATCTTCTGCTCTAAATTCACCTAAAAGTTCTCCTCGATTATCTACATTTAAACGCTGAACAGCATCATCAAACCAAATTTTTCTAGGTTTTAATGTAGAAACTCCTTCAGACTTAAAATCTACACTTTTAATTGCATATTTAGTAATTGTATTTCCACGAACACCTCTACCCTTTACAGCTAAATCAGCGAAATCAATATCCCATTTTAGTTTCTTAACACTACCTACTGCTCTTAAATTAATGGTTACAACCTCTGCTTCTCCATTAGGGTTTGCAGTAAAATAATGAACCAAGGAACCTTTATTTCCATTCGCTAAATTATACTCTTTGTCTCTAGTTACAGAAGTTACGTTAAAACGTTTCATATAGCTAGGGCCACTTTTTCCATCTCTATACATCAAATTGTATACAGTACGTTTGTCTTTCTTTTTAAAGACAGCAATATGTATGATATCTTTACCTACAAAAGTTTTAGAATCTACTTTTGTAACTAGCATTACACCATCTTTTCTGAAAATAATAATATCATCTATATCAGAGCAATCAGTAACAAATTCATCTCTTTTTAAAGTGGTACCAATAAAACCTTCTGCTCTATTTACATATAACTTAGCATTATTCATTGCTACTTTAGAAGCTACAATGTCGTCAAAGATTCTAATTTCGGTTTTACGCTCTTTACCTTTTCCATAAGTTTCTTTTAAACGTTTAAAATAATTTATGGCAAATTCTATCAAATTGTCTAAATGATGTTTAACCCCAGCAATCTTATCTTCTAAACCTTCTATAAATTGTTTAGCCTTATCAATATCAAACTTTGATATTTTTTTAATTCGAATTTCTGTTAAACGAACAATATCTTCTTCTGTAACTGCTCTTTTTAAATGCTTTATATGTGGCTGTAATCCTCTATCTATGGCATTAATAACACCTTGCCAAGTTTCCTCTTCTTCAATATCTCTATAAATTCTATTCTCAATAAAAATTCGTTCTAAAGATGAAAAATGCCATTGTTCTTCTAATTCATTTAATTGAATTTCTAGCTCACGTTTTAACAATTCTACAGTTAAATCTGTAGAATGCTTTAGCATATCTGAAACACCTGTAAAAACAGGTGTATTATCTTTAATTGTACAGGCTAAAGGTGAAATTGATGTTTCACAATTTGTAAAAGCATACAAAGCATCAATAGATTTATCTGGAGAAACATTGGGCGGCAAATGCACTAAAATTTCTACTTCTGCAGCTGTATTATCTTCAATCTTTTTTATCTTGATTTTACCTTTATCATTAGCTTTAAGAATACTATCAATTAAAGAAGATGTTGTTGTAGAAAAAGGAATTTCTGTAATAACCAACGTCTTTTTATCTAGTTGAGATATTTTAGCTCTAATCCTTACCTTTCCTCCTCTTTTACCATCATTATAATTGGTAAAATCTGCAATACCACCTGTTAAAAAATCGGGAACTATTTTAAAACTTCTACCTTTTAAATATTTGATAGAAGCATCTATCAACTCATTAAAATTATGTGGTAATATTTTAGTTGATAAACCAACTGCAATACCTTCTGCACCTTGAGCTAGTAATAATGGAAACTTTACTGGTAAATCTATAGGTTCTTTTCTACGACCATCATAAGACAACTTCCAATCTGTAGTTTTTGGATTAAAAACAACATCTAAAGCAAACTTTGACAAACGTGCCTCAATATATCTTGATGCTGCAGCTCTATCTCCTGTTAAGATATTACCCCAGTTTCCTTGCATATCAATCAGTAATTCTTTCTGACCAATTTGAACCATGGCATCTGCAATAGAAGCATCTCCATGAGGATGATACTGCATTGTATGCCCTACAATATTGGCAACTTTGTTGTAACGTCCATCATCTAGATCTTTCATAGAATGCATTATTCTACGTTGAACAGGTTTTAAACCATCTTCTAAAGAAGGTACAGCTCTTTCTAAAATTACATAAGATGCATAATCTAAAAACCACTCTTTGTACATTCCTGTAACTTTGGTAATGGTTTCTTCTTGGTGCGAATCTGGATTAGAATCTAGATTCGTTAACTCTTCTTCGTGTTCGTTTTCGTTAATTTCTTCGCTCATGTTCTAAACTTCCTCTTCTACGTAATCTAATTCAACCTTTAAATTATTGATGATAAATTTTTGTCTATCAGGTGTATTTTTACCCATATAGAATTGCAGCATTTGTTCTATAGACATTTCTCTATCTAACATTACTGGATCTAAACGAATATCATCACCAATAAAATGAACAAATTCATTTGGTGATATTTCTCCTAAACCTTTAAATCTTGTAATTTCTGGCTTTCCTTTTAACTTTGTTATTGCTTCTCGTTTTTCTTCATCTGAGTAACAATAGAACGTTTGTTTTTTATTTCGTACTCTAAATAATGGTGTTTCAAGTATATACAAGTGCCCTTCTTTTATTAATTCTGGGAAAAATTGTAGAAAAAATGTAATTAATAACAAACGAATGTGCATACCATCAACATCGGCATCTGTTGCAATTACAATATTATTATATCTTAAATCTTCTAAACCATCTTCGATATTTAAAGCTGCCTGCAAAAGATTAAATTCCTCATTTTCGTAAACAATCTTCTTACTTAATCCATATGAATTTAAAGGTTTCCCTTTTAAACTAAAAACAGCTTGTGTATTCACATTTCTCGATTTTGTTATAGAACCAGAAGCAGAGTCACCCTCTGTTATGAATAGCGTAGTTTCTAAATAATTTTGTTTTTTAATATCACCTAAATGAATTCTACAATCACGTAATTTCTTATTGTGTAAACTTGCTTTTTTAGCTCTATCTCTCGCTAATTTTCGAATTCCTGAAAGTTCTTTACGCTCTTTTTCTGCTTGAACAATTTTCTTTAGAAGTTTATCTGCTACTTCTGTATTTTTATGCAGGAAATTATCCAACTTAGTTTTTACAAAATCGTTTATGTAAGTTCTTACTGTAGGTAATTCTCCACCCATATCTGTAGAACCTAATTTTGTTTTTGTTTGACTTTCAAAAACAGGCTCCATAACTTTTATAGCAATTGCAGCAATAATAGATTTACGAACATCTGAGGCTTCAAAATTTTTACCATAAAACTCACGAATGGTTTTTACAATAGCTTCTCTAAAAGCAGATTGATGAGTACCTCCTTGAGTTGTATGCTGCCCATTTACAAAAGAATAATACTCTTCTGAGTACTGTGTCTTGCTATGAGTTAGTGCAACTTCTATATCATCTCCTTTTAAATGGATGATAGAATACAGCATATCATCTGTATTGTTATTATCTTCAAGTAGATCTTTTAAACCGTTTTTAGAAAAGAATTTTTCGCCGTTAAAAATTATGGTTAGCCCTGGATTTAGGTATACATAGTTTTTTAACATTTTAGCCACATATTCGTTTCTAAACTTGTAGTTTTTAAATATAGCTTCATCTGGAACAAAAGAAACTTTAGTACCCTTTCTTCTAGAAGTTTCTTCTAAAAATTCTTCGTTTTCTAAATTTCCTTGACTAAATTCTGCTGATGCTGATTTTCCTTCTCTTGAAGATTCTACTCTAAAATAAGAGGATAATGCATTCACTGCTTTTGTACCCACCCCATTTAAACCAACAGATTTCTTAAAGGCTTTAGAATCATATTTACCTCCAGTATTCATTTTAGAAACAACATCAACCACTTTTCCTAAAGGAATTCCACGTCCATAATCACGAACAGTAACTTTACTGCCCTGTATAGAAATTTCGATGGTTTTACCTGCACCCATTACATATTCGTCTATAGAGTTATCTAAAACCTCTTTAACTAGAATATAAATACCATCATCTGCGGAAGAACCATCACCTAATTTTCCAATATACATTCCTGGTCGCATTCTTATATGCTCTTTCCAGTCTAATGATCTAATATTATCTTCTGTATATTTTGTTTCTGTACTCATGTAATCGCTTACTATTATTAGGATTGAAGTAATTGCAAGATAGGATTATCCTCCAATAAATAAAATAGCTAAATTAATTAGTTATCAACAGGATTTCAACGTTTTTTCAGAATAAAAACGCGTCAATTTTAAATCAATTACTTTAACTAATAAAGACTAAAAATCACAAAAAAAAACAATATGTTGTATTTTTAAACAAATACTGCTTGGTTACTAATTTTAGTTACTTTTGAGCGGAATTAAAATGATTACTTGTGGAAAACACTCAACTTATAGAATTAGCAAATAAATATGGAAGCCCTTTGTATGTTTATGATACAGACAAAATTGCTTCTCAATACAATAGACTAACAAGCGCTTTTAGTAACGTAAAAAATCTAAAATTAAATTATGCTGTAAAAGCATTATCTAATGTAAATATTTTAAAATTCTTTAAAAACTTAGGTGCCGGTTTAGATACTGTTTCTTATCAAGAAGTACAATTGGGTTTAACCACAGGAATTAACCCTAAAAATATTATTTATACACCTAATGGAGTTTCTTTACAAGAAATTGAAGAAGTAGCAAAATTGGGAGTTCAAATTAACATTGATAATTTATCAATTTTAGAAATTTTTGGCCAAAAACATCCAGAAATTCCAGTTTGTGTAAGAATCAATCCACACATTATGGCTGGTGGAAATTCTAAAATATCTGTAGGTCATATCGATTCTAAATTCGGAATATCTATACATCAAGTACCTCATATTAAACGTGTAGTAGAAAATACAGGTATGAATATCAATGGTATTCATATGCATACAGGCTCTGATATTTTAGATATTGATACTTTTTTACGTGCTTCAGATATTTTATTTGATGTAGCTCGTCAATTTAAAAACATTGATTTTATCGATTTTGGAAGTGGTTTTAAAGTGCCTTACAAAGAAGGAGATATTTCTACAGATATTGAACAGTTAGGGATTCAACTTTCTGAAAGATTTAATGAGTTCTGTGCAGATTATGGTAAAGACATCACTTTAATGTTTGAACCTGGAAAATTTTTAGTTTCTGAGGCAGGTGTTTTCCTTGCAAAAGTAAATGTTGTAAAACAAACAACATCAACAGTTTTTGCGCATGTAGATTCTGGTTTTAATCATTTGGTAAGACCAATGATGTATGATTCATATCATCATATTACAAACATCTCTAATCCAGAAGGTAGAGATCGTTATTACTCTGTTGTAGGTTACATATGTGAAACAGATACGTTTGCATCTAACAGAAGAATTGCAGAAATTTCTGAAGAAGATGTATTATGCTTCCATAATGCAGGCGCTTATTGTTTTTCTATGGCTTCTAACTATAATTCACGCTATTTACCTGCAGAAGTTATGTTGGTAGATGGTAAAGATTATTTGATTAGAAAAAGACAAACCATTCAAGATATTTTAAACAATCAAGAAAATGTTGAACTTCCATCAAAAAAAGAAGTAGAAAAGGCAGAAGTAACAGCTTAGAACAACATTTCAAAATTTATAAAATCCACTAAAGAACATATTTTTTTAGTGGATATTTTTTTACATTTACTCTAATCAAAAAACCAACACATGAAAATTCTAGGTATAGGAAGTAATTACGTAACAGACTTAAAAGACATTCCAGAAAAAAAGAAAGGTAAAAAGTTTATTTTTTCTAAGCCAGAATCTAGCTTGGCTGTTAATTGCGATGTTGAATATCCTTCTAAAATTACTAACGAATTAATTTATGAGGTTGAATTAGTGGTTAAAATTGGAAAGGAAGGTAAGAACATTAGTAAAGAAAATGCAAATTCTTACATTTCCGAAATTGCCATTGGTATAGATTATACAGCCAAAGATATTTTATCGAATGCTAGAGAAACAAAGCATCCTTGGGAGTTTGCAAAAGGTTTTGATGGTGCTGCACCTATCTCTACCTTTAAATCTATTGGAAACTATGATTTAGGAAATATAGACTTCGATTTAAAAATAAATGGAGAAGAAAAACAAAAAAGTAATACAGCATATATGATTAATGATTTTGCTGATATTATTTCTTTTATTTCTGAATATATGACTTTACAGCCTGGAGATTTAATTTTTACTGGAACACCAGCCTTAGGAAAAGGTGAGATTTTTAAAGGTGATCAATTGCAATGTTCTATAAATGGTGAATTGCTATTAGATTTTAAAATGATATAATTCTAAATTAGATGAAGATTAGACAGTCTAACTTACAGGATGTACCAAGCATTATGACCATTATAAATGATGCAAAAGTATACTTAGCATCTCAAAATATTGATCAATGGCAAAATGGCTATCCTAATGAAGAGCAAGTTAAAAACGACATCGAAAAAGAGGAAAGTTATGTAGTTGTAAATGACGAAAATCAAGTCATGGCAACTTCTATGTTCACCTTAAGAAAAGAGCCAACTTACAAAGAAGTAATTGGTGGCAAATGGATTATTCCTGAAGAAGAAACTTATGGCGTAGTTCATAGATTAGCTATTAAAAAGGAATACAGGAAATTAGGTTTAGCTACTTTTTTGTTTGATGATTTTCATCAACAATTAAAAAATAAAAATATTAAAAGTTTAAAAATTGATACTCATGAAGAGAATTCGGGTATGCAATCTCTTATAAAGAAACTTGGTTATCAATATTGTGGAATTATTTACACAAGTTATAATGCAAAAAGATTGGCTTTTGAAAAAATAATTAGTTAATTTGGGGAATATAATTTTTCAGAATGACTCTTTTTAGAAAAGCATTATTATACTTTATTTTAATTTCTATATTTTCTTGTAGCAGTTCTGAAGAGGATTGTGAAAAAACCATTATAGTTCAATATGGCTTTACAATTAGCTCTCCTTCAGGAACCACAATTATACCAGAAATTTCTCAAGTTGTAGATTGCGATTTTCCAGAACCAGATGTAGCAGAAACTATAGAAGAATTACCAAAGTTAGAAGCTTTTTCTTATGAAGTTACTGAGTTGAATGTAGTACCTGATACTGGTAATAATACTAGTAGCGTATCCTATAAAATAACCATTAGTAATTTAAGTGATGCCAATGTTAAAGGCATTCCATATGTAACTACTAGAATCAATAATGATTCCTTTACTTCTTCCAGCGCAAACACAAGCAATTGTTTAGAATTACTAGCTAATTCTAGTTGTGAGATCACCTATGATGTAGAAAGTTCTTTAAACTTAGGAAGTTTAACCAGCTTCGAAATTATAGATGTAAATTATTTAATTACACAATAGATTTTGAAAGTTTGTATTGCAGAGAAACCAAGTGTAGCAAGAGAAATTGCAACCATTCTAGGAGCCAAAACAAAACGAGATGGCTTTTATGAAGGTAATGGTTATGCAGTAACTTATACTTTTGGACATTTATGCACACTTTTAGAACCCAAAGATTATAAACCTCATTGGAAAAGCTGGGATTTAAATAACTTACCCATGCTTCCAGAACGTTTTGACACTAAAGTTACAAGCGATTCTGGAATTAAAAGACAATTTAATATTGTAAAATCTTTATTTGAAAAAGCAGAGGTAGTTATTAATTGTGGTGATGCAGGAACAGAAGGAGAATTAATTCAAAGATGGGTAATCAATCAATGTAATTATAAAGGAAAAGTACAACGTTTATGGATTTCCTCATTAACTGAGGAAGCCATAAAAGACGGATTCAAAAATCTAGAGTCTTCAGACAAATACGATAACTTGTATTATGCAGGCTATTCTAGAGCAATTGGAGATTGGCTTTTAGGTTTAAATGCAACTCGTTTGTACACTGTTAAATTTGGAGGCTATAAACAAGTTTTGTCTGTGGGTAGAGTACAAACTCCTACTCTAGCAATGTTGGTAAATCGTTATTTTGAAATTCAGAATTTTAAACCACAACCTTATTGGGAGTTACAAACAACCTACAGAAATACGCTTTTTAATTATGAAGATGGTCGTTTCTTAAAAAAGGAAGATGGACAAGTTTTAGCTGATAAAGTTGCACAATCTGATTTTGAAATTGTTTCTGTTACCAAAAAGAAAGGAAAAGAATACGCACCTAAACTAT
>JBDNBB010000083.1:0-7760 GCA_039768135.1 Polaribacter sp. | reverse complement strand
ATTATTTGGGTGTTACCCAAAATCACAAAAAAGATTCCAGCTTCATTAACTGCTATTTTAATAACCACATTAATTGTTGTTTTTTCTGGGTTAGAAGTTTCTACTGTTGGTTCTTACATTATAGAAGGAGGAGGAACTGGACTAAAAGGTGAATTCCCAACACCAAATTTAGAGCTTTGGCAAAACTTACCCTTTAATTTAGACACACTAACATTTATTTTACCATTTGCTGTTTTAGCAGCATCTGTTGGTTTAATTGAATCTTTAATGACCATGAATTTAGTTGATGAATTAACAGAAACTAGAGGAAATGGAAATAAAGAATGTATAGCTCAAGGAGCAGGAAATATTGTTAGTGGTTTGTTCGGTGGAACAGGAGGTTGTGGAATGATTGGTCAAACCGTAATTAATATAAATGCAGGTGGTAGAGGAAGATTATCTGGCATAATGATGGCTGTTACTTTATTAACTTTTATACTTTTTACAGATAAATTGATAGAACAAGTGCCAATTGCAGCCTTAGTAGGTGTAATGTTTATGATGGTTATTGAAACTTTTGCTTGGTCTAGTTTTAGAATTCTTAAAAAAATACCAAAGTCAGATGCTTTTGTTTTAATAACAGTATCTGCTGTAACCGTTATTTTTGATTTAGCAATTGCTGTTTTTGTTGGTGTAATTATTTCTGCCTTAGTTTTTGCTTGGGAAAATGCAAGAAGAATTAGAGCTAGAAAACGTTTTAAAGAGGATGGCACTAAAGTTTATGAAATTTGGGGACCTTTATTTTTTGGAAGTATTCTAGCTTTTAACGAAAAATTTGATATTAAGAATGATCCTGATCAAATAGAAATAGACTTTGTAGAAGCTAGAGTTTCTGATCATTCTGCAATTGAAGCTATTTTTGCCTTGGTAGAAAAATATCAGGCCTTAAATAAAAAAGTAATTTTAAAACACCTTAGCGAAGATTGTAAAGTATTATTGTACAAAGCATCGCCAATCTTTAAAGATGTTATAGAAGAAGGCATAGATGACCCAAGATATCATCTGGCTGCAAACCCTGAAAAATTCCCAAAACCATTAAGCGAATATAAGTTCTAGAAAAGCATTATATTTGGAAAACCACTTTGGTAAACCAATTATAGCTGACTTATGTTTAGAATTTCAGTTTTTGTCTTATTCTTAATTACATTAAACACTAAAGCTCAAGTCGTTTTAAGTGCTGATGGTGAAGGAAACACCTACGAACTTATAAATTCTGTTATGGCTCCAAACTACAATGTGGTTGAAGTGCCAGATTGTGTACACACCTCTTTTGGGAGACATATAGATGAAATCTTTGATACTGATTTAAACAAAAATGTGTTTCGTTTTTTCGCTCATGCTTCTGAAGATAATGATCGATGCAAAACATTTGATAGGCAACGAACTGAAATAAAATCTTACGATAAAAGTCCAGACAATTTATTAGGGTTAGAAGGTGAAAGAGTCATATATCAATGGAAAATGAAAATTAGTGCAGACTTTCAAGTATCACCAAATTTCACACACTTACATCAAATAAAATCTGTTGGTGGTAATTTTGCGTCAACACCAATGTTTACGCTAACCGCTAGAAAATCGAATCCAGATAGATTAGAATTACGTTATACAAACACCAATGATCAAAACACGATAAAAACAGCAAACTTAGATTTATTAAGAGGTAAATGGGTATCTATAAAAGTAGATATTACTTATGGAATACAAAGTAACTATGAAATAGAGATAAGAAATACAGCTACAAACGAAATTATTTTAGATTATAAAAATACAAATTTAGATAACTGGCAAGAAGGCGCTGAATTTGCTAGACCTAAATGGGGAATTTACAGAAGTATAAACAATGTACAAGATTTAAAAGACGAAGCTGTTCTTTTCGCTGATTTTAGCATTGAAGAAACAAACCCATTATCTACAGATGATTTTTACACAAATAAAGTTTTTATTTTGTCTCCTAATCCAGTAAAAGATAATATTAAAATAATTAATACTAATCTAGAGTATGATTATGTATTAGTTTTTAACAGCTTAGGAAAAAAAGTAAAAGAACAGAAAATGACTACAAGACAAATAAATATTTCTGAATTAAATGCCGGAGCTTATTATTTTATTTTTAAGAATGGGTCAAAAATGATAAGCAAAAACAAAGTAATTGTAAAATAATTTTGATAAAATTAAAAGAATTCCTTGAAACTTATAAAACTAATCTTTTGAGTTATAAATCTTAAAAACAGGAAGCATTAGATGTGCTTTTTCATAATGAGGTGAATTTTTATAAATATAATCTAATTGTATTCTTGGGTTTTTCTGAAAATATTCATCTTCTTTTAGTTTGTTTTCAAATTCATTTTTCAAAAACTCATTATTTTCTAAAATCTGAGCTGCTATATCTTCAAAAACGTAGGCTGAATAACCTTCTTTCTTTTGTAAAACAGTATCAAAAAAGTTCCAATTAAAAAAAGAATCTGTAGCTTCAGCTTCTAGTGTTTCTAACAAATAACGAACTCCATTTTGATTTGTAGGTATGTATAAATCGCCTTTTTGAAATGCAAGTTCTTCTTTTGAACTAAATACTTTTGTACTGTAATGCAGATAATGTCCCTCATAAGGTGCACTTCTAGATTTAAAATCTTTAACGTGATTTACAGTAACAGAAATTGATGTATCATTTTTAAATCTTGTGTACTCAATTTGATTGTTATTTAATCTTTCTATTACTTTATGCCAACCTTTAGGTAAAATATAAGCAACAGGAATTTCAATTTCTTTGGTAACTTTAAACTCATCAAAATACTTTGTTTTTTTTTCAAAAGGCTTGTTCCTATCATAAAACAAACGTTTACCATTGGTAACTTTACTATTTATATAAGATCCTTCAAAACCTTTGAAATTTAGAATTCTGTACTTTTCTCTATCCACGGAATATTGAATAGGGTATGTTTTTTTAGCTAATATTTCTGAGGTAGCTTTTGCTCTTAAATCTTTAATTTTTTCTGAATTTTCTTCAGTAAAATCAAAAGCAGACAGCATGAGTTCGTAAGTTTGCTCTACTCTAATTTTATATGGCTTTAGCATGTGCGTTTCTACCATTAAACCTAATGTATTAAACAAGGTTGTATAGCCTGTAGAATATCTTGGAGAATCGAAAAATTGAGAAAACCCAACTTCTGGTGTATTACCCCAAACATTTACATAGGGCGTAATTATAATATCTTTTTCCGCTAAAGATTTCTCTAAACTTGGCCTCATATCGTTCTGTAAAAAAGATCCTAATTTACCACCCAATTTATTGTGCTGGGTAAATAAGTGTGTAATTGCGTATTGATAATCTGCACCATTACTTACATGATTATCAATAAAAACATCTGGATTTACAGAATGAAAAATATCAGCAAATGCTGCTGCATTCTTAGTATCTTGTTTTATAAAATCTCTATTTAAATCGAAATTCCTGGCATTACCTCTAAAACCATATTCTAAAGGTCCATTTTGATTTGCTCTTGTGTGCGAATTTCTATTTAAAGATCCTCCAATATTGTAAACAGGAATTACACAAATAATCGAGTTTTCATATTTCTTTTGTAAAGAATCATTTTGTACAATGTCCCTTAACAACATCATAGAAGCATCTATTCCATCAGATTCTCCTGGATGAATTCCATTATTAATTAAAATTCTGTTTTTCTTTGAATTTTTTAATTCATCAACATTATAAATTCCATTTTTATCATAAACTACCAAATGCAATGGCTCACCAGAATCTGTTTGCCCAAAACTAAATAGCGAAATTTCATTATAATATTCAGATAACGCTGAATAATATTTTATAACCTGATTATATTCTGGAGTTTCTGTTCCTTTAGACTTTTCGAAAATTGTAGTAAAATCTGCTGATTCTTTAGATGATTTGTTGCAAGAAACCACAAAAATCAAGACTGAAACCAGTAAGGTTTTCAATAAAAATTTGCTCATAAATTATTTTTTAACTCTAACTGCATCAGGCACTAAACCTGTATAATCTCCATTATTTCTAATTACATCTCTTACAATTGATGATGAAATGTAACTCTTACCTGAAGATGTTAGCAAGAATACAGTTTCTATCTCTGATAATTTTCTGTTGGTATGTGCAATGGCTTTTTCAAATTCAAAATCAGCAGGATTTCTTAATCCTCTTAAAATAAATTCAGCATTTTGCTCTTTACAAAAATTGACAGTTAGGCCTTGGTAAGTTAAAACCTTAATTTTTGGTTCGTCTTTGAAAGCCTCTTCTATAAAACTTTTACGTTCTTCTAAACTGAACATGTATTTTTTATCTGCATTAATACCAATGGCTATTATTAGCTCATCAAAAAGTTTTACTCCTCTTTCTATAATATCAAAATGACCTAATGTAATAGGATCAAAAGAGCCTGGAAAAACTGCTTTTTTCATAATTTTAGTTTAATGCCATTTGAATAGCGTTTTCAAAAAGTTGTGCTAAAGAAATACCTGCTTCTTTTGCTTGTTGAGGCAAAATACTTTCTTCAGTTAAACCTGGTACTGTGTTAATTTCTAAGAAATAAGGTTCATTATTTACAAAAATATATTCTGCTCTTGTAAAACCAAACATATTTAAAGATTTGTAGACCTTTTTTGCAACTTCCTCTACCCTACTTTGTTGTTCCTCAGATATTCTTGCAGGTGTAATTTCTTGAGATTTACCTTCGTATTTTGCTTCATAATCAAAGAAATCATTCTCTGATACAATTTCAGTAATTGGCAACACTTTTAACTCATTTTTGTATTGAATAACACCTACAGATACTTCTGTACCCTCTAAAAAAGATTCGATTAAAATAGCTGAGTCTTCATTATAGGCTTTTAAAATACCTACAAAAATTTCTTCTTCTGAATAAGCTTTAGAAATACCATAACTAGAACCTGCATTATTAGGTTTTATGAAACAAGGCAAACCTACTTTCTTAATGATCTGATCTGTATCAATTACATCTCCTTGATTTAAGTAAATAGACTTTGCAGTTTTAACACCATATTCTTTTACAACACTTAATGTGTCTCTTTTGTTAAAAGTTAAAGCCATTTGATAAAAAGGAGCAGAAGTATGAGGGATTTTAAGTAATTCTAAATAGGCTAAAATCATTCCGTTTTCTCCAGGACTCCCGTGTATTGCATTAAAAACACAATCAAATTTTATGTGTTCTTTATCTATTATACAAGAAAAATCATCTTTATTGATGTTGTATTCTTTGCCATCATCATCTAAAACCACCCATTTTTCTTTTAAAATATGAATTTTAAATAGATTGTATTTGTTATCATCTAAATTTCTAAAGACAATATTTCCACTTTTAATAGATATGGCAGATTCAGATGAATAGCCTCCCATAATAATAGCAATATTTTTTTTCATTAAATTCTATTATTTAAACAAATTTATCAAAATATAAATAGAAACTGCAACGTTTAGATTTTATATATTTGTAGACCTATTTAAAATCGTATTATGCAAATTTTTCAGTTTATTAAAAGTAAGTTATTTTTTAAACAATTGGTCATTGCACTAGTCGGTTTTATAGCTGTGTTTTTAAGTTTAAAATTTTGGCTAAACACTACTACAAAACATAATCAAAAAATTCAAGTACCTAACTTGAAAAAAATGACAATTGCCGAAGCAGAAAAAAAATTGAAAGAAATAAATTTAGATTATAAAGTTATTGATAGTGCAAGTTATAATCCAATATTTCCGAAAAAATCGGTTATAGAACAGACTCCTATTGGAGGAGACTTCGTTAAAGAAAATAGAAAGATATACTTAACGTTAAACCCTTCTAAATATAGAGACGTTACAATTCCAGATTTAAATGGTCGAACAAAAAGACAAGCTATTTCAGAATTGAGAGCAATCGGCTTTATTGTAGGCACATCTTATACCTATGTGAAAGATATTGGCAAAGACGTTGTAAGAGGGTTAAGACACAATAATAAAATTGTAAATCCGAATGATAAATTGCCTAAAAACTCAATTATAGAATTGGTTTTAGGAGACGGAAACAGATAGAAATAAAAAAAGATTTGGAAGAGAACCAAAATTTAGAGTCAGAAAACGACGAATTATATGAACATTATAAATTTGCTGCTGCTGATGGCCAAGAGCCATTGAGAGTTGATAAATTTTTAATGAATTTTATAGAAAACGCAACTAGAAACAAAGTGCAACAAGCTGCAAAAGCAGGTAATGTGTTAGTAAATGATGTTGTAGTAAAATCGAATCATAAAGTTAAACCAAAAGATGTAGTTCGTGTTGTTTTAGCTTATCCACCCGCAGAAAATTTATTGGTTGCAGAAGATATTTCTCTAAATATTATTCATGAAGACGATGCTGTTATTGTTGTAAATAAACCATCAGGTATGGTTGTGCATCCAGGTCATGGAAATTATTCTGGAACTTTAGTAAATGGTTTAATCCATCATATAGAAAATTTACCCACCAACTCTAATGAAAGGCCAGGTTTAGTGCATAGAATTGACAAAGATACGAGTGGTTTATTAGTAGTTGCAAAAACAGAATTTGCGATGGCTCATTTATCGAAACAATTTTTTGATAGAACTACAGAACGTTTATACTATGCCTTAGTTTGGGGAAATATAGATGAAGATGAAGGTAGAATTGAAGGTAATATTGGTAGAAGTTTAAAGAATCGTTTGCAAATGGCTGTTTTTCCTGATGGCAATTTTGGTAAACATGCAGTTACTCACTTTAAAGTTTTAGAGCGCTTAACTTATGTAACTTTAGTACAATGTAAGTTAGAGACTGGTAGAACACATCAAATTAGGGCACATTTTAAACATATAGGTCATACATTATTTAATGATGAAAGATATGGAGGAAATGAGATTTTAAAAGGAACTACTTTTACAAAATACAAACAGTTTGTTCAAAATTGTTTTAAAGTTTTACCAAGACAAGCTTTACATGCCAAAACTTTAGGTTTTACTCACCCAACAACAGGAGAATTTTTGCGTTTTAATTCAGAAATACCTGAAGATATTAAAGAGTGTTTAGAAAAATGGAGAACTTATAGTGAGCATTCTAAAGAAGAAATTGAGTAATAAAAACTCTCAATAAATAAAAAACCCATTCTACTTAAGAATGGGTTTATATTTAAAATCTTAGTTTTTAACAACATCCAGAACCTGGAGCACAAACGTTGTTTTGTATATCTGATATTTTAATCCTAGGCTTTTCTGCTGGAATTCCACAAGAATTTAAAGCCAAACATGCTGTTAATTTAGAAATTAATAAAAAGTTTTTACCATCAAAATCTAAATTATATTTTCCAATAGTTTCTTTACCTTGATATTCTATTTCAATTTCTAAATCATCAAATTCAAAAATCTTTTCAGACAACTCTATTATTGTCAGTAGTTTTTCTGGATGTAATCTATGATCATAATCTTGCTCTTCCCATAATTGAAAGTTTATTACAGATTCGCTTCTAACTTTACCTCCACAATCTATGAAGTCTTTTTTTACCCTACCAACTTCAGTAACATGAAAGTGAGGAGCTACTAATTCACCATTTGGCAATAGAAAACCAATAGTTTTTAATTCTTTTAGATGTGTTTTTATTTCTGATAATTTCATGAATATCAAATTTAAATGTTAGCAAAAATGTATTTCATTTCAGTCGCAATTTGTATACTTCGCTCTTCGTATTTTT
>JBDNBB010000082.1:0-68348 GCA_039768135.1 Polaribacter sp. | reverse complement strand
CAGTTGGGGATTATAATTTTGATGGACGAATAGATATTATTGTTCAACCTGGAGGAGGAGATGGTAAAAATCCAAGAAAACCAAGATACTACCATGTAAACTCAGATAGAACTATAGAAAAAGGTGGAGAATTTACTCATTTTGAAAAAGGTAGAGGTCGTGCTGCAAAATTTGTAGACATAAAACAAGATGGAAAGTTAGATTTAATAACATCTGCTTTTCCAACAGTAAAAGCATTAGATAAAGGAAACATTTTATACACCAATGATAAAAATCTAACTTTTAAGTATCAACAGCATTTACCACATGCAGACAGAATTGGCATGCGCACTTCTTTAATCGATTATAACGGCGACGGTATTACAGATATTCTATTTCATGGTGGGCGAAAATTAGTGTTGGTAAAAGGTTTGAAAAATGGTTTTGAAGAAGTAACCAAAGAAGTTTTAGGAGATTTAAGACCAATAAATTTGGTGAATAGTGTTTCTGAAATAGATTTTGATAATGACGGAGATTTCGACTTGTTTTTAACTCGTTCTAAACATCCTTTTGATTCAGAAAGTGATTATGATGAAGCCAATAAAACCTTTTATTTTTTTGCAAGAAGAAACCCTTTCAATTTTGATAATTTAAAAATAGAAGGTGATTTAGTGATTGAGAATCTTCAAATGGCATATCCTCATTTTGATATTTTTATAGGTACTAATAAGAAAAAATGGAAACGTACAAATGATAACCATGGGCATCATAATTTTTCTTTAACACAAGAAGAAGCAAAAGGTTGGGCAGAAGACACTTCTCAAAAAGGCTTGTATATTGGTTATCTAGGAAATGATTTATGGCGAATAGGAGGTCATACAAATTCGCCAACAACGGCCGTTATTCATAATGTCTTATCTAAACCAGAAACGCTTCAATTGAAGGAATTACCTGCCAAATTATTGGAAAATAGAGGTGGTAAATATGTAGATGTTTCAGCGGATTATGGAATTGATATTAAAGAACAAACTAGTAGTACCGCCATTGGTGATTTTAATAATGATGGTTGGGCAGATATTTTTGTGGTTCGTTATGGCAATCCCGCACAAGAGACGAAGCAAATTTTATATTTCAACCAAAAAGGAAAGAAATTTGTTCGTTCAGAATCTCATGGGATTATTACAAAAGAATTAGGAGCAACAGGTATGGGAGCAGATGCTTTTGACTATGACAAAGATGGCGATTTAGATATTATTTATGCAAATGAACGTGGAAAATGGCATTTATTTACAAATAATAGTCAACCAAATACGAATAATTTTATAGAGGTACATATTGGGTTTTCACCTTCTGGAAAAGCGAGTTCTGTTGGAGCAATACTGACAGTCAATGCTTGCGATTATACATATAAAAGAGTTGTTGGTCAATCATCTTCATCGTATTCACATAGTAATAATACCTACTTACATGTTGGTTTAGGGAGTTGTAAAAAGATTGAAAACGCTAAAGTTACTTGGAGTAATGGGGAAACGATTCCTCTTACTATAAAACAGTTAAATAAAATATATTCAGCTGGTAGGTTAAAAATAAATAATAAATAAGTTAAAAATTAAGTTTATAATTATGAATGTTTCAAAAAGAATTAAATTAGGAATTGGTGTACTACTACTATTTTGTATTGCTTGTAATTCAACAAAAAATAGCAATTCAAAAAGTAAAACGATTGCTACAAATAATAAAACGATTGAAACACCAAAACGCCCAAATATTATAATGATTCTTTGTGATGATTTAGGCTATTCAGATGTTGGATTTAATGGCGCAAAAGATATTAAAACACCAGCATTAGATGCATTGGCTGCAACAGGAACTAAGTTTACATCTGCCTATGTTCCGCACCCTTTTTGTGGTCCAAGTAGAGCAGGAATTATGACTGGGCGTTATGCACATACAATAGGCGCGCAATTTAACTTACCAGCAAATAGTGAAACTATTGGAGAAGGAATTGATCTAAACGAAAAATTTATAAGTAAAATGCTTCAAGAAGCCGATTATACAACTGGTATGGTTGGTAAGTGGCATTTAGGTGCTATCCAAAAATACCATCCTAATAATAGAGGTTTTGACGATTTTTATGGGTTTTTAGGAGGTGGGCATAATTATCACTCAGAGGATTACAAAGCAAAATATGCTACTGCTAAAGCAAGAGGTACAAAAGTTATTTGGGATTATTTATCGCCTTTAGAGCATAATGGAAAACAAGTTACAGATGACAATGGGTATTTAACAGATGTATTGTCTAACCAAGGAGTTCGTTTTATGGAAGAGTCTTCAAAAAGTTCAGAACCCTTTTTCTTATTTATGTCTTATAATGCACCACACACACCATTGGAAGCAAAAAAAGAAGATTTAGAAGTATTTGCGAACATCAAAAACAAAAACCGAAGAACATATGCAGCTATGGTGTATGCTGTAGATAGAGGAGTACAAAAACTGGTAGAAAGCTTAAAAGCTACAGGGGAATATGAAAATACGTTAATCGTTTTTTATAGTGACAATGGTGGGAGACCAGACAAAGGAGCAACAAACTATCCTCTAAAAGAAGGAAAGGGTAGTGTATACGAAGGCGGTTATAGAGTGCCAATGTTTTTTCATTGGAAGGGTGTTGTGCCCTCTGGTATGATCTACGACAATCCTATTTCTGCTTTAGACTTGTATCCTACATTTGCGAAATTAGCAGAGGCTAAAATTCATGAGAACAAAATATTAGACGGAAAAGATATGTGGAATAATTTTATGATGAATAAAGAAGTTCGTGTAAATCAAAATATTTTTACTATGCGACACCGAAATGGTTTTAGTGATGTTGGTGTAAGAAATGGAAAATGGAAAGCCGTAAAAGCGTATAGACAAAAGTGGAAATTATTTGATATTGACAATGATATTGAAGAATCTAATAATGTTAGTAGTCAACATTCAGAAGTTTTGAAAAAGTTAGTAAGAGATGCAGAAGCTTGGAGTACAACACATATTCAACCAAAATGGTGGCACAATAATAAAACAGGAAAAGAATGGAAAGCAGACGAAATGCCTCATTTTGACAGAACTTTTCTATTAGAATAATAATTTTTGTATTTTTATTAAATTAAACCTTTTTAAAGAAAGAGAGTCGAATAGGTAATAAAAATCCCTTCAATTTTATTGATTTTTGATTAGAGGAACCTGAAGGATTATAAAATAATAAGGATGAAACAAAAACACCTACAACATTTATATTGGCGAGTAAGTTTTGGCATTAGTCCTGGAGAATTAGATAAATTGCAAACGACTTCTAAATCGAACATAATTGACAATTTATTTGCAGATTCTGAAAAAACGATTCCACTAAAATTAGACCTTTCTGAGTTTTTAGACCTTAAAAACAAATCTAAAGAACAACTTAAAAATGAATTTACAGAATCAGAAATTAAAGAGTTACAGCGAAAAAGTAGAAAAAAAACTAGAGAATTAAATTATGCTTGGATTGATAGATTAAGTAGTTCTAATGGAATTTTAAGAGAAAAAATGACCCTTTTTTGGGCAAATATATTTGTTTGTAGAGACAATAGTATTTTTCATCTAGAAGGTTATAATAACATATTAAGAGCACATGCTTTAGGTGATTTTAGCAATTTTGTAAAAGCAATTGCTAAAAGTGCATCTATGAGTAAATATCTAAACAATAAGCAAAATGTAAAAAGAAGGCCTAATGAAAATTTTGCTAGGGAGTTGATGGAGCTTTTTACTTTAGGTATTGGCAATTATACAGAGCAAGACATTAAAGAAGCTGCAAGAGCTTTTACAGGTTGGTCATTTGAAAAGAATGGTGATTTTAAATTAAGAAAAGAAAAGCACGATTATAAAGAAAAAACTTTCTTTGGAAAAACAGGAAACTTTGATGGAAATGATATAATCGATATTATTTTAGAGCAAAAACAATGTGCACGTTTTATCTGTACAAAGGTTTACAAATACTTCGTAAATCCAACTATTGATGAAAAAAACCTCGAAGAAATCACCACTATTTTCTACAAAGATTACAATATTAAAAACCTAATGCATCATATTTTTAATTCGAAATGGTTTTATGATGATAAAAACATTGGTGTTAAAATAAAATCGCCTTTAGAATTGTTGGTGGGTATTCGTAAAATTGTTCCGATCACTTTTCAGAATAAAAAACGATTGTTCTATTTGCAAAAAATGATGGGACAAACCTTGTTGTATCCAGAAAATGTTTCAGGTTGGAAAGGTGGTAAAAACTGGATCGATTCTAATACTTTAATGTTTAGAATGAAATTGCCTTCCATACTTTTAAACAATTCAGTCATCAATTTAGAAGAAAAAGGAGCTTTTGAAGATTCATTTGAAGAATATTACAAAACAACAAGAAAGAGAAATAAATATATTAAAACGACTAAAAATTGGGAAGCTTTTACAGAACAATATGGAGCTTTAAATCCAAAAGAATTAAGAGAATTATTACTTCTTTCAAAACTAGATAAAGACACAGAAATGTTGTTAGATGAATTAGAAGTGAATTCTAATAAGGAGTATTGTGTGCAATTAATGTCGATCCCAGAATATCAACTGTGCTAAGTCAAAAGTTTGAAAGTTTAAAAGTTGTAAAGTTGTAAAGTCAAAATTATGAAAAGACGTGATTTTTTAAGGCAAAGTACTTTAGCCAGTAGTTTATTTTTTGTTCCTAATTTTGTGAAAGCATTTGAGAATGTTGCAAAGCATTCTTTAGGTTATAAAAAGTTGGTAATTATTCAATTGTCGGGTGGAAATGACGGATTGAATTCTATAATTCCATATACAAATGACATTTATTATAAAAACAGACCCAAACTTTCTATTCCAAAGACGAAGGTAATTAAAGCCACAGATGAAATGGGATTTCATCAAAATTTAGCCCCTTTAAAAAAGGTATACGATCAAGGATATTTGTCAATTATTAACAATGTAGGTTATCCTAATCCGAATAGATCACATTTTAGATCTACAGATATTTGGCAAACGGCAAGTGATTCAAATGAATATTTAGACACGGGTTGGTTAGGTAGATTTATTGAAAAACATGGTAAAATTCCTTATTCGGGTATTGAATTAGATGATAGCTTATCGCTGATTATGAAAGGGAAAAATATGAATGGAATTGCCACAAAAGACCCACAAATATTATTTGGAAATACACAAACGCCCTATTTTAAAAAAGTTTTAAATCATCAAACAGATGCCCACTTGAGCGAACATAATTTAGGCTATTTGTATAAGACAATGATTGAAGCAAAATCGTCTGCCAAATACATTTATGAAACTTCAAAAACTTATAAAACAACTCTAGAATACCCTAATAATCCTTTTGGAAAACAGCTAAAAACAACGGCAGAATTTATCAATTCTAATTTAGAAAGCAAAGTGTATTATGTTTCTATGGGTGGTTTTGATACGCATGCAAATCAAGCTAACAGACAAAATAGATTGCTAAAAACCTACAGCGAATCTATAGAAGTTTTTATCAATGATTTAAAACAAAACGATACGTTTAAAGACACATTAGTGCTTACTTTTTCTGAATTTGGAAGACGTGTACAACAAAATGCAGCAGGCGGAACAGATCATGGAGCCGCAAATAATGTCTTTATTATGGGCGAAAATTTAAAAAAGAAAGGTTTTTATAATGAAGCTCCAAATCTATCGCAACTAGATAGAAATGGAGATTTAATTCACACCATAGATTTTAGGTCTATTTATGCTACAATTTTAGATGAATGGTTACAAGTAGATGCTACTTCAATTTTGAATAAATCCTTTGAGAAGTTGCGTTTTGTTTGATATTTTTAACCTACTTAAGTGCATTTAAGTTTTTCTTCTAATTCTTCCATATATCCTAAAAAAAAGGTTTTATGTTAAGAAAATCATAAATTTAAGGTAATATAGTGTTTGATAATGGTAATATTCATAGCATTAAACATTTGCAATCTCCACCAGGATATGGAGGTTGGGCTATTTCTTCTCCAACACATAATTTTGCATTAGAGTTTAATATGTCTGATGGAACGACAACTAGTGGAGCTACTTACAATACAACTGCTCCAAATGATAATAGAGAAATGAGGTATTATGCAAATTTAAATTTTCAAGGAGCAGAATTTAGAGGAAGACCAGTTGATTATGCCTTATCACCAAGTAATCCAGCATTACATGGTTTGGATTCTCCAGAAGGAAATTTAGTAGGTAGTCCAAGTAATGTTTTACATTCTTCAAAAACTGGTTATAATATTAGAAAATTTCATAATGAAAGCTTAACGTCTATAAATGAGACTACAGCAGGTAGACCCTATATTTTATATCGTTTATCAGAAATTTATTTAAATTATGCTGAAGCACAAGCAGAACTAGGGAATGAATCCGAAGCAAGAATTTTCTTAAATAAAGTTTCAACAAGAGCTTTGCAGCCTAATATTACCTCTTCAGGTTCAATTTTAAAAGAAGCAATTAAAAGAGAAAGAAGAATTGAACTATCTTTTGAAGGACATAACTTTTGGGATGAAAGAAGATGGATGAATCCTTCAAACTTAGGTTTTGATATTAAAGGTTTAAAATGGGTAAAAGATGCTTCAGGTAATTTAAGTTTTACTGAAGAAACAGTTGTTACAAGACCATGGTATGATAAGCAATATTATTTACCTATTCCAAATAGTGAAGTATTAAAAACCCCTTCTTTACTTCAAAACGAAGGGTATTATTAAATATTTGTTTATAGTGTAATTTGAATTTAAAAATAACCGTTTAAAATTAATTTTAAACGGTTATTCTGATTTTATAATAGAAGTATTTTAAGAAAAAGATTTATTCTTTTTACTATCCAGACAAGAGGAGTGTCTATTTACTTTCAAACACTTTTTTAAGGTACGTAATTAACCAACCAAATCCCTCAATCTACTAGCCGCCTGTTCCGCAGTAATATCTCTTTGAGGTGTTCCAAACATTTCATAACCTACCATAAATTTCTTTACGGTGGCACTTCTTAATAGAGGCGGATAAAAACTCATGTGAAAATGCCAATGCGTATTCTCTTTTACATTTGTAGGCGCTTGATGAATCCCCGAAGAATAAGGAAAAGAACATTCAAACAACGCATCATAAGCTTTTGTGATTATAGAAATTGCTTCTGCATATGCAACACTTTCAGCGTCCGAAAGCTGCGTAATATCTTTATATTGTTTTTTAGGAGCAATCATCACTTCAAAAGGCCAAACTGCCCAAAAAGGAGTGAGTGCAACAAAGTGGTCGTTTTCAAAAATGATTCTCTCTTTTGCCTTTAATTCTTGTCTTAAATAATCGCCTAAAAGACTGCTTTTATTTTTGGTAAAGTAGGCTATTTGTTGCTTGTCTTTCTTTAGAACTTCATTTGGTAATGTCGATTGACTCCATATTTGCCCATGTGGATGAGGATTGCTACAGCCCATTACAGCACCTTTGTTTTCAAATATTTGCACATTATTTACAGTTTCGTTTGCTCCTAACAATGTGTATTCTTTTTGCCAAACTTTTACTACTTTGGTAATTGCTTCCACAGACATATCTGCCAAACTTTTAGAATGATCTGGACTAAAACAAATCACTTTACAAATACCCGTTTCACTTTCAGCTTTTAACAAACCATCATTAATATTAAATGAAGGAGAGTCTTTTTGAAGTGCCGCAAAATCATTTGTAAAAACAAAAACGTCTTTATAATCAGGATTGATTTCGCCATTAATTCTGGTATTTCTTGCACATAAATAACAACTCGGATCGTGAGGAGGTCTTATTTCTTTGGAGATTTCTTCATTTTGCCCTTGCCAAGGTCGTTTTGCTCTGTGAGGAGAAACCAATACCCATTCTCCTGTTAATATATTAAACCTTTTATGTGAATAATCTTGTAAATTTGTGTTCATTTGTTTTATTTTTTAAACTAAATACTGCGACTGAATACTGCCAACTGAAAACTAAACCTTCCTAGTTCCTTTAGACAATTTTACACTGTATATAGAACATTCTTTGTTAAATTCTTTTAGATATAATTTTGAAATTTCTTCTTTGAACTTTTTTGCTTCACTTTTTAAAATCAAGTTTATTGTACAGCCTCCAAAGCCACCGCCCATCATTCTTGCACCTAAAATATTTGGATTCTCTTTTGTGTTATCAACTAAAAAATCTAGCTCTTTACAACTTACTTTGTATTGGGTACTTAAACCTTTATGAGATTGGTATAAATATTCCCCTAAAGCAGCAGTATTATCCTCTTCAATAGCTTTAGAAAATAATTGTGTGCGCTCATTTTCTTCAATAACATACAAACATTTCTGATAATCTTCTTCCGAAATATCATTTTTCACCCTATCAAGATCATCTTTAGTTGCATCTCTTAAAGCCTTAATATTTATGAGACGCGCTACTTTTTCACAAACTTCTCTTCGGTCATTATAGGCGCTCTCAGACAAATCATGTTTTACGTTTGTGTTGATTAATAACAGTTTATAATCCTTAAAATCTATTCTATACGTCTCTGACGCTACAGTTCTACAATCTAATAATAAAGCACTTTTTTTCTTGCCAAACATGCTTGCATACTGATCCATAATTCCACATTTTACACCTGCATAGTTATGTTCTGCCTTTTGTGAAATTAAAATCATTTGTTGTTTAGAAATCCCTAAATCAAACAATGTATTCAAACCAAAAATAACACTATTTTCTAGCGCTGCTGAGGATGACATGCCCGCTCCACCGGGAATGTTTCCTGCAAAAACGATATTAAAATTGTCTATTTTAATTCCTATTTTTTGAATTTCAGCAACAACACCTAAAATATAATTTCTCCAACCTCCGTTTTCTAGAGGCTGTATTTCATCCAAACTAAACGCATACATTTCTTCTTTATTCAAAGCATATACGTTGCTTTTTTTGGAATTGCTTTTTTGAATTGCGAGTGCAATCCCCTTATTAATTGCAGCTGGAAAAACAAAGCCTTCATTATAATCTGTATGCTCGCCAATTAAGTTAATTCTTCCCGGAGAAAACACGATTAATGGTTTTGTTTTAAAATGACTTTTAAAACTTTTTTTAACTTCTTTGATTAACTGTTTGTTCATTTTAGTTTTTATTTTCAGAAAAAGTAAGGTTCCATTTTACTTCATGCTCTTCATTAGAATGTAATATCTGCAATCCTTTTTTATTATTAAAACTATCGCAAATACCAGTCATGGGTTCAATGGCAATGGTTTTTCTATTTTCTGGTGTATAGATTTGTAAGTAGTTTTCTTTTGTGTTTGTTTCTAATTTGATGTTGTATTCTGGTGTTATAAACCCAATTAAATTAGTATTCAAGATATAGCTATCATCTAACTGATTGTCTTTTATTGGGTAGGGCATTTTTTGTTCAGATTCAATAAAACCCGTTGTAATTAAACTTTTATCAAATAGTACTTTTTGATTGCTTTCAAAGTTTAGAAAACTAGTGTGCAAATTGCTACTTGTAAAATAGGGATGCCAACCCAAAGTATATGGAAATGAATGATTGTCTGTGTTTTTTATTATTACAGAAATCTCAATATTTTCTTCTTTAAGCGTGTAAGTTAAATAGATATTATATTGAAAAGGAAACCCGATAGACGTTTCTTTTTCTTGATATAATAAAGTAACAGCACATGAGTTAGTACCCAATTCTTGTGCTACTATTTCAAATTTTTTGTTGTAAACCAGTCCATGTAAAGCATTGTCTCTGCCATTTTCATTACAACTAAATTGATGTATTTTTCCTTCAAAGGAGTACAATCCGTTTTTAATTCTATTGGCAAAAGGAAATAAAATGGAAGAAGCATAAGAGTCTTCATACCTTAAAGTGGATTCTTCCTCAATGATTGCAATACCGTTAAATTCCAATCTTTGCAAGCTTCCTCCATCATGTAAAGAAATTCTTGCATTTGCCGTTCCAGAATTATTTTTCAACTCTAAAAAAGTGCGTTTGTTTTCGTTTATTCTATCTATTGTAAACACGTTATAATGATTTTCTAATAATTAAATTACTCGGATTTTCTATGCGTAGTTGTTTGTCATTACCAATTATTTCTGCCAACTTTTTTCCCATCAAATTAAAATCAGTAGAAATGGTCGTAATTCCGCCTTCAACCACTTCTTTTAATAGGGTATCATTATAAGAAATAATGCCGATGTCTTTTGTTAAAACCAATTGTACTGCTTTCAATTTTTTAATGATTTTCAATAAATTTTTATCCTCTAAAACAACATACACTTCGCCTTTTTTAGGAATTCTATTTTCTAGTGATAAAATCACTTCAAATTCAATATTATTTTGATTACAGAATAAGTTAAATCCATCTAATAATCCTTTAGGTTGTTTTTCTTTTGAAAATAATAAAATGAGTTTTTGATATTTTTTTATGCTAGAGATTCCTTTGTAAAGTCCATTGTAGATGTCTTTTTCAAAATTTTGATAAATAGCAGAATACGAATTTAAATCCTTATGTATTTGGTCTAAAATATAGACTTTTTCTTGTGGTAATTTTTCTATAATAGCTGCTGTATTCTTTAAATTAGCTGGCATGATTATATAAGAATTATAATCACCTACATTGTCAGAAATAAGTTTGTTAAACGTAATAAGATTGAAATGGTGAAAGAAGATATCTACTTGAATATTGTCTCCTAAATTGTTTAAAAATGAATTATATAAATCTTCTTTAAAGGAATTTAGTTCGTCAAAGAGTAAAAATATTTTTTGAGAAATACGAATGTCTTCACTCATCACATAATATCCTTTTCCTACTATAGAGCTAATAATTCCACGATTTTTAAGCTCATTAAATGCCGTTAAAACAGTATCTCTAGAAAGGGAATATTCTGTCTTAATACTATTCAATGATGGTAATTTATCCCCTTTTTTCAGTATGCCTTCAACAATTGCATCTTCAATAGAAATCACTATTTGTTTGTATTTTGGGACTCCTGATTTTTTATTTAAAGAAATAATTTCCATGACCACAAATGTAACATAAATTTCTAAATAAAACAACCAGTACATACCAGTTGTTTTATTTCATATATTTTCGTAACTTTGCGAAACTAAAAAAATAGATTATAAACCTATGAATGATAAAGTAATAGTAACAGGGGGTTGTGGTTATATAGGATCTCACACAGTAATTGAATTAATTGAAAATAACTATGAAGTAGTTATTTTAGATGATTTTTCTAATTCAAGTGAAGAAACACTAAATAGAATAGAAAAAATTACGGGTAAAAAACCATCCTTTATAAACATAGATTTAAAAGATGCATACAAAACCAATGAGGTGTTTAATGCACACAAGGATGCAAAAGCGGTTATTCATTTTGCGGCTCATAAAGCAGTAGGTGAGTCTGTTAATAATCCACTTAAATATTATCAGAATAACTTATATTCACTATTGAATACATTGAGTTCACAAATACAAAGCGGAATTAATAATTTTATTTTTTCTTCTTCTGCAACGGTTTATGGTACACCAAATGAATTACCAATTACAGAAGCAAATGAAACACAAAGGCCTTTTTCTTCCTATGGAAATACAAAAAAAGTAGCGGAAGAAATTTTAGAAGATTTGATTCATTCGAAGGACACTTTTTCTGCCATTTCATTACGTTATTTCAATCCGATAGGTGCACATGAATCTGGTTTAATAGGAGAATTACCAAGTGGAACTCCAAATAATTTAATGCCCTATATTACACAAACTGCGGCTGGAATAAGAGAGAAATTAATGGTGTATGGGAATGACTATCCAACAAAAGATGGAACACCTATAAGAGATTATATACATGTAGTAGATTTGGCAAAAGCACATGTAATTGCCGTAAAAAGACTCATTGATAAAAAACAAGAGACTGCTTTTGAAACTTTTAATTTAGGAACTGGAAATGGCTTTTCTGTTCTAGATGTTATTCATACATTTGAATCGGTTACCAATTCAAAATTAAACTACGAAATCGTAGGGAGAAGAGAAGGAGATGTGCCAGAATTGTATGCTTCAACAGATTTGGCTAGAGAAAAATTAGGTTGGACTGCAGCGATAGGTTTAGACGAAATGATTCGTTCTTCTTGGAATTGGGAGCAAAAATTAAGGAGTGAAACAAAATAAATATTTTTAGTTTTAGAGTATCAATTATAAAAAAAACATACATAGTGTTATTTAATTATAAAATTTACGTTTTTATTTCAATTTTTTTAATCAGTGTTTCCGCTTGCAAAAAGGATTTTAAAAAAACAACCAAAGAAGAATTTCCAACAGAAATAAACACTCCAAAAGGAATGATTTGGGTGGAAGGAAAAACCTTTTTACAGGGAGCAAAAGACTCGGACACATATGCCATGTCAAGAGAAAAACCAGCACATACTGTAACCGTGGATGGTTTTTTTATAGATGCAACAGAAGTAACAAACAAGCAGTATAAAAAGTTTGTAGAAGCAACTAAATATCTGACAGTTGCAGAAAGAGCAATTGATTGGGAAGATATGAAAGAACAGTTGCCACTAGGAACTCCAAAACCACACGATTCTATTTTACAACCAGGAAGTTTAATTTTTAATAAAAAAATAAAAGGGGTAGTAGGTATGGAAAATTATTATCAATGGTGGGCATGGAAAATTGGTGCCAATTGGAAACATCCTGAAGGACCAAATTCTTCCATCGATGGAAAAGACAATTTTCCTGTGGTGCATATAGCTCATGAAGACGCATTAGCCTATTGTAAATGGGCAAACCGACGCTTGCCAACAGAAGCAGAATGGGAAGCAGCTGCACAAGGAAAAAATGACAACACCATTTATACTTGGGGAAATGATTCCACTATTTTAGATGCAAATGCGAATACTTGGCAAGGAATTTTTCCTACAAAAAATGAATCGAAAGATGGTTTTGAGTTGATTGCTGAAGTAAAATCGTATGCTCCAAATAGTATTGGTTTATATGATATGTTGGGGAATGTTTGGGAAATTACTTCTGACTTATTTAATGTGAATCATTATGGAGAATTGGACACTTCTAAACCAATCGTAAATCCAAAAGGAGCCAAGAAATCATACAGTCCAAGTAATCCTTATCAAGTAGAATATGTAATGAAAGGCGGTTCTTTTTTATGTCATGCATCTTACTGTGCTAGTTTTAGAATATCAGCAAAAATGGGTGTTGCTGTAGATTCTGGATCGGATCATATGGGTTTTAGAACTTTAGCCACGCCAGCGATGTTGGCAAAATAAACGTGTAATTGTTGAAACGTTTCATTGTACTCAGTCTAAGAGATTAAAAAAATAAGTAAATAATTTATAATTGTTAATATTAAAAAGAATTTACATACTAGTTCTATTTACTATTTTAAATAGTGAAAGTATTCGTGCACAAAATTCAACAATTAAATACGCTAAAAAAATAACAATTTCAGACGGTTTAGCTCATAATGGAGTTTCTAGTGTCTTAGAGGATTCTAAAGGTTTTTTATGGATAGGAACTTACCAAGGCATTAACAAATACGATGGTAATAAATTAACAACCTACAAAAATACCATTGATTTAAATATTTTAACTAGTAATAGAGTTCGATCAATTTCAGAAGATCATAAAGGCGATTTGTGGATTGGAACAGATGAAGGCCTAACAATATATAATTATTCTCAAGAAAAATTTATAAAAGTATATTCCAACAAACTAAATGACAAAGAAACTAATGGACCAATAATTAGAAGTATTTTTTTTAGTAAAAAAAACAATTTAGCCTACTGTCTTACTGAAGGAAATGGGATATTAGTTTTTAATGATAAATATCAATTAGTAGATCGTTTGTTTAATGCGATTGATACTTCAGAAATCATTTTTTACAATGCATTAGAATTAGAAAAAGGCGGTATTCTTTTCGCAAGTTCAAAAGGAGTTTATCTCTATGAAGCAGTAAATACTAAAAAAATTAGTAAAGTATTACCAAAAAAAATCACAACTTCAACTTCAATTACAAGAATTGATAAAAACACATTTGCTGTTACTCTTGGAAAGGGAATAGCCCTAATTAATTTTGATAAAAATAGCTTTGAGTTAAAGCATCAATTGTTATTGAAATATAATTTTAATAGTGCCAAATTAGATTTAAATAGCAATCTGTGGTTAGGAACAATTAATAATGGAATTGTACAAATAAAGAATTTTAAGTCTTATGTACATACAAATTTTGTAGTCCCTTTTAAACTTAATTTTTTTATTGATGGTTTAGATAGATTACGAATTAGTGAAATTATTAGTTCATCTAATAGTGCTATTTGGGTAAGTACTTTTAATGAAGGAATTTATCAATTTGATGCAAAAGAAAATGTTTTTAAGTCTTACTTTAAGAGTAAAACGGATGCTCTTAAAATTTCTTCAACCACAGTTACTTTTATATCTAAATACGATGAAAACAGCGTATTTATAGTTACTATCTCCGGAGACATAGGGTTGTTCAATACAAAAACAGCACAATTTGAACCTTTGCCCTTTACGCTTCCTAAAAGTTATAAAATTGGAGGTGTTTTTGTTGATAGAAAGAAGAATACTTGGCTTAAAATTAAAGGGATAGCTGATTTATTTCTAGTTAGAAGCGGAAATAAAAAAGCTGTAAGAGTAGCGCATTCCGTTTTAAAAAATACGAAAGATGATATCTTCAGATCTTTTTCAGAAGATAAAAAAGGAAATGTGTGGATTTGCACAACCAATGATGTTTACAGAATAAGAGTAGGTGGAAACAACGAGGGTATAAATATTGAATCTTTAAATTCAAATCCTTTTTTTAAAACTAATAAATTAGAAACCATTAGATATGTATATCCAGATCCTTTAAAAGATTTTGTTTGGATTGGTACTGGACATGGTTTGTTTAGATTAGAAAACAACCAAGATGAGCTCTTAAAAAATCAAATTATTGATAGATTTACAAAAGATAAAAGCTATAAAAAATCTATTTCAAGTGATTTTGTAACATCAATAATTCGTTTACCAAATAAAGAACTTTGGATAAGTACAGAAAATGGAGGCATCTGTAAAGTTTTAGAAAACAAACCAGTTTTAGAGTTTATTTCTTATACAGAAAAAGAAGGACTCTCTAACAATGTTGTAAAAAGCATTTTGTTTGATAATGAACATAGTTTATGGGTTTCAACAAACATTGGTCTCAATAAATTTGATTTAAAAACGAAACAATTCAGAAAATTCAATTTGGCAGATGGCTTGCCTTTTGAAGATTTTTGGTTTGCCTCAGAAAAGCTAGGAAACGGAACATTACTATTTTCTGGTTTGGATAATTTCTGCTACTTTAATCCACAAGAAATTACTAAAAAAGAAAAACTTCCAAAAACTCATTTAAGTAATTTTAAAGTTTTTAATAAATTGATAAAAGCTGGAGATACTATAAATAAAAGAGTTTTATTAAAGAAAAACATCTCGGAACAAAAAGATATATCTTTAAATTATGATGAAAATGTATTTTCTATTGAGTTGATAAGTCTTCATTTTTCAAACCCTAAGAATCATACAATTAAATATAAATTATCAAACGTAAACAAAGATTGGATTGAATTGCCATCTAATGAAAATAGTATCGGATATAGTGGTTTACAACCCAATGTTTATGAGTTTAATTATATGGCTTCAAACTCATTAAATGAATGGACCGAACCCAAAAAACTATTGATAACAATTACACCCCCTTTTTGGAAAACTTCGTGGGCTTACCTAATATATGTTATTTTATTACTCCTGTTTATTTATACAATTATTTCAGCAATCACTAAAATTCAATCTTTAAATCATAAAGTAGCTATCGAAAAAATAGAAAAAAACAGTGTAGCAGCATTAAACGAATCTAAATTGCGCTTTTTCTCTAATATTTCACATGAAATAAAAACTCCAGTAACATTAATAGCGAGCCCAGTTGAAACCCTTTCAGATCGGTATAAAAATAATTTTGATGTATCTGAAAAATTAGGATTAGTAAAAAGACAAATAAAAAAGATTGAACAATTAATAGATCAGGTGCACGATTTTAGAAGAGCCGATGCCAATTTATTAAAAATGAATTATTCAAGATTCAATTTTAATAAATTTATAGAAAACATAGCAAATGATTTTATGTTTTTAGCGAGCAAAGATCAAAAAGAATTTGTGTGTATTTCTAAAGAAAAAAACAGTATTGTTTCCGCAGATAAAGATAAAATTGAGAAAATAATTAATAATTTAATTACTAACGCTTTTAAATATACGAAAGCAGAAGATACTATAAAGATTGAATTTAGTACCCATGAAAAAGATTTAATTATTGAGGTGAGTGATACTGGTATGGGGATAGATAAAGAAGATTTGCCTCATATTTTTGAAAGATTTTATCAATCACAATCAACTCAAAAAGAACATATAGCTGGTTCTGGAATTGGTTTGGCATTTACAAAAAAGTTAACAGAAATGCATTATGGCTATATAGATGCAGAAAGTGAGGTTGGTAAAGGAACAACCATTACGGTTCAATTGCCAATAGTTAAAAAGCAAATAGAAGATGATGAAATTGTTGATAAAGAAATTGAGCTACCAAAAGAAAAGGAAGTAAAAGTAGCTGCCAATTTTATAGAAAAAGAAAACGCATCAGAGGTAAAAGTGAGCGGTAATTTTTCTGAGAAAGTAATTTTTTATGCTGAAGACAATTTAGAAATGAGAAATTACGTTTCAAGCATTCTTTCAAAATATTTCACTCTAAAAGTATTCAGAAATGGTCAAGAATGTTTAGATGCGTTGGAAGATGAATGGCCAGATATTGTAATTAGCGATGTACAAATGCCACTTTTAAATGGATTAGATTTGTGTATTAATGTCAAATCAAACTTAAAAACAAGTCATATTCCTGTAATACTTTTAACAGGTTTATCTAATATAGAAGATCATGTAAAAGGTATTAGGGATGGTGCAGATGCTTATATTAAAAAACCCTTTAATGTACAGCGTCTAGTGACTAATATTGAAGCATTGTTAATTAACAGAAAACAATTAAGAGAACGATTTCAAGTTGGTATTCCGTTAACTAAAGAGAATAATAAAAATAATAGAAATGATAATGCTTTTCTAGAAAAACTATACAGCATCATTGAAGAAAATTTGGACAATCAAGATTTTGATATCAATAGCCTTGCAAGAGAATTGTATTTAAATAGAACACATTTTTATCAAAAAGTAAAAGAACTAACCAACCAAACACCTTTTGAAATATTAAAAGTATACCGTCTTAAAAAAGCGGCACAATTATTATCTCAAGAAAAGCTACCTGTTAACGAGGTTTTTTTAATGACGGGGTTTAAAAACAGACATCATTTTTCTAAGACCTTTAAGAAAATGTATGCAATTTCTCCTAGTAAATTTGCAGAAGAGAAAAAGAATGAACATACATCTTAAACCATTTTTATCTTTATTATATTACCCATAACCACCTCAAATTTACCCACAGGCTCATTTTTTTCTCTATTAAAGAATATATTTGATAATTAAATTAACATAAAAATATATAAACATGGAAAAAAAATACTTTAAAATTTTATTAATGGTTGTTGTATTATTCACAACAATAACAATATCGGCGCAACAAGGACCTACACTTTATAATTTTACAGCAGATGCTCAAAACTGGCTTAAAGGATATGGTAATGGTACAGTTGCTCATGATCCATCTGGAGGTGCAGCTGGTGATGGTGCATTAACTATTGATAGAGCAGCTAATAACAATGCTAATATAAGAAGAGGACAAGGAGGAGATGATGCATTTATCGTTATAGATAGAGCAGTTTATAATTATATCAAAATAACTTACAAAAATGAAACTGCTGGTAATAGTTTTAGATTAGCAGGTCTGTCTAGAGCTGCAGGAACTACTGGTGCCGGAGCAAGTTTTGCAAATATAACAGTTGCAAATATAGTTCCATTAAGTGGAAATTATGTTTCAACATATGTAGACATATCGACAATACCAGCGGGTCATGAAGTAACGCGTTTAGATATATTACTTAGAGCAAATGCAGCTGATGACCCAACTGGATCAAAAGTTATTTATGATGAAATAGAATTTATAGAAACACTTCCACCGGCAACTAATTCAGAATTTATTAAAAACCCAAGTTTCGACGATGTAGTAGGTGGTATTAGTCATATTACTGGATCTACAATAGAATTTAGTAGATCTTTAGACGCTTCTGTAATTAAAGATGGAAGTAGTAGTTTTAAAATGGCTTTTGATAAAGTACAACCTACTAAAATTAATTGGAATTTTACAAACTATACACATTCACAAACAGCAACAGTTGTAGAGAACTCAACTATTGAAGTTAAAATGTGGGTAAAAACGAATAGAACTGGTGCTACAGCGCCTTTTAGAATAGTGCAAAGAACCAAAATGTTATTAGATGCTGCAGATGTAAGAAATGCTGATGGAGATTTTCCTTCAGATATGCAAACGTCTACAAACACTTCAGGTGACTGGGAAGAATTGACATTTACGTATACTGCACCTGGTGATTTTAATAAAGCTCTTTTTTGGTTTGGTGTAGATTTTGAGGCAGGTACAGATATTAATATGAATTTAAATGATGTTGTTTGGTTTGACCAAATGTCTGTAACGATAACAGATCCATCTACAGCAAGTGTAAATACCAATGTTTTAGAAGGTGTTAGTGTGTATCCAAACCCAGTTTCAGAAAGTTTAAACATAAATACTTTAGAAGGTGGTAAAATTACTTTATACAATATTTTAGGAGCAAAAATACTTTCAGAGACTACAGCTAAAAAAAATCATACTATAAATACTTCAGTTATTGAATCTGGAATTTATTTACTGAATGTTGTATCTGATGGTAAATCTTTTACGCAAAAAATAATTGTAAAATAAATTAAGACAAATAATTAATAACTTACAATTATTAACTAATTTTAAAAAACGCTTTATATTTATAAAGCGTTTTTTTTGGTCTTTATATTGAAGAATACGGATAAAATTACTCACAAACACCTCATTTTTATCTTTAAACACCTATTTCTTTTTATTGAAATCTATATTTGATTATTAGAAACAAACAAAATGAATAAAATAAAATTAAGAGTCACAATTATTAGTGTTTTGACATTATGCTTCTACTCTTGCGATACATCAAAAGAGAAAATAGCACCAAAGAATAAAACGAAACCAAACATTATTTTGTTTGTTGCAGACGATCATGGTACAGATGCAATTGGTGCTTACGGAAACCCAGTAATAAAAACGCCAAATATAGACAAGCTAGCTTCAGAAGGAGTAAAATTTACAAACGCATATTGTACAAGTGCAAGTTGTGCTGCAAGTAGATCTGTAATATTATCTGGTAAGTTTGGTCACGCAACAGGTTCTTACGGTCATGTGCATGATTACCATCATTTTAGCACCTATGACAAGGAAACTTCTTTGCCAGTTATTATGGCAGCAGCGGGTTATGAAACCGCAAGAATTGGTAAATATCATGTAGCTCCAGAAAAAGTATATCATTTTAATACAGTGTTAGAAGCAGACCCAAGAAATACAGTAGAAATGGCAGAAGCTTGTGCAGCTATTTTAAAATCTGACAAACCATTCTTCTTGTACTTTTGTACAGATGATCCACATAGAGGGCATCCTTTTGAACCAGAGCAGTGGGATATTCCTAACAATTTTGGAAACAAAAAAGAAGGATATAAAGATGTAGAAACTATTACTTACAAACCAGAAGACGTTTTAGTGCCGTCTTTTTTACCAGACACAAAACAAACCAGAGAAGAAATTGCACAATATTATCAAAGCATTTCTAGAATAGATCAAGGTTTTGGAAAGCTAATGAAAATGTTAAAAGAAACAGGAAAAGATAAAAACACAATAGTTATTTATATTTCTGATAATGGAATGGCTTTTCCAGGAGCAAAAACAACAGTGCATGAGCCAGGAATTAAATTACCATGTATTATAAAAGATCCAACAAAAAGTGTAAAAAATGCAACCAATAAAGCAATGGTTTCTTGGGTAGATTTATCACCAACTATTTTAGATATGGCTAAAGTAGATTATAAAGCAGCACAATTTCATGGAAAGTCTTTTAATTCAATTATCGATAAAACTGAGGTGAAAGGTTGGGATGAAATTTATGCATCACATACGTTTCATGAAATTACAATGTATTACCCAATGAGAGTGGTACGAAGTAAAAATTACAAACTAATTTGGAATATTGCTTGGCGATTAGAATATCCTTTTGCATCCGATTTGTGGGCATCTTCTACTTGGCAAAGTATTTATAAGAATGATATTGAATTTTTTGGGCCAAAAACAGTGAAAGACTTTTTATTTAGACCAGAATTCGAATTGTATGATTTAGACAAAGACCCAAATGAGTTAAACAACTTAGCAACTAAAAAAGAATTTGAAAAGACTTTAGAAATGATGCAAATGAAGATGAAAAAATTTCAAACAAAAACACAAGATCCTTGGAATATTATGTGGGGTCATGATGCTTCTCTACAAGGTTCTGGCGTTAATTTATAAAAATATTTAAAAAGAATATGAAAAAAATACTACTACTATTTTTTACCGTTTTATTTCTTCAAGCTTTTAATAGCAATGCTACTGAAATCATTGAAATTAAACATAGTTCAGGTGATATAACGGCTACTGTAAGAAAAGCAATCAATTCTGCTAAAACAAAAAACATTAAAATTGTCTTTGAAAAAGGAATTTACAATTTTTTACCAGAATATGCACATTCTAGGTTTTCTTTCATTACAAATCATGGAAATGGCTACAAAAAAGTTGCATTTCGTTTTGATGATTTTAAGGGCATAGAAATAGAAGGAAATGGCTCAGAATTTATTTTTCACGGAAGATTTGCTCCTTTTCAATTCGAGAATTGCAAAAATATTAAAGTTGAAAATATTAGTATCGATTGGGATGTTCCTTTCATTTTTGAAGCTGAAGTAATTGCAACCAATATGCAAGAAAATTATATGGATGTAAAACCTTTAAAAGAAGGACTTTCATGGAAATTTATAAACAATCAAATATCTTTTCCAAATATTGATGGATTTAACTTTCATGAATTAGGACATACACATTGTTTTAATAAGAAGACAAAATCGACTTTTTATGGTTCTTTCGGGTTGCATTTAAATCCAACTAAAGTAGAAAAACTAGAAAGGGGTGTTTATAGATTTTATCAAAAATTAAAAAAATACCCATCTGTTGGAGCAATTTTAGCCGCTAAAGGAGGTAAGGATTTAAATAGATATGCACCTGCATTTCAAACTCAAAATTGTAAAAATGTGGTGTATGATAAAGTGATTATTCACCATGCATTAGGAATGGGTTTCTTGTTTGAAAGAACTGAAGAGATTCAAATTTTAAATTCAGGTGTTTATACCAAAGATGGTTCTAATAGATACATTTCTAGTACTGCAGATGCTACACACTTTGCAAATTGTAAAGGTGCTATTTTAATTGAAAATTGTAGAATTGAAAGCATGTTAGATGATGGAACAAATGTACACGGAACCTATGTGAAAGTTGATAAAATTATTGATGAATATACCGTGAGAATTGCTCTACATCATTTCGAACAAATGGGTTTTCAGTTTGCTGAAACAGGTGATGAAGTTTGGTTTATCCAAAAACCAAGTCCTAAAAGAGGACTTGTAAACGAAGTTGTAAAAGCGGAGTTTATCAATGAAAAGTACACAGAATTAACCTTCAAAAATAAAATACCTAAAACATTGTCTAAAAATGATGTTTTAGAAAATAAAACATGGAACCCTATTTTTACAATGCGTGGTTGTAGAATTACAAAACACCGAGCCAGAAATGCAATGATTAAAACGCCGTTAAAAATTGTAATTGAAGACAATTATTTTTCTTCAGACATGGCGTCAATTGGTTTGCGTGGCGAAACATTTAAGTGGTATGAATCTGGTGCTGTAAAAGATGTTACTATCAGAAATAATAGTTTTGTAGACTGTGCTCATGGTGGTACAGATCATCCTGTTTTATGGGTTTCTCCAAAACTGAATAAAGGTTTTTCTCAAACAGAAATTTATGATAGTAACATCGTTTTTGAAAACAATATTATAGAAACATTTAACAATAGAATTGTTTGGGCAGATCGTTTAGATGGCTTAATCTTTAGAAACAACACTATTAAGCAAACAAAAGTATCTAAAGCAATGTATCCAGACTCGCCATTGTTTGATTTTATTAATAGTAAAAATATTGTTTTAACTAATAATGTAATTAAAGGTTTTACTGAAGATATTGTTGTAAAAGCTGATAAATTTTCAGAAAAAACACTAAAAATTAAAAACAACAAAGGTTTTAATTATAATAAGAAAGTAAGTTTTACAAACAATAGCAATTAAAATGAAAAAGTTAAAAAAGGGTTCCCATTATTGTTTATTGATATTGACTATTGTGTTTGCAAATTGTAAAACTCAAGAAAAAAACACATCAAAAGAATTAAAAGTTAAGCCCAATATTTTATTTTTTATTGCTGATGATGCTTCAATGAAAAGCTTTGGTGCTTATGGTGATACATTTATAAACACACCAGAAATAGACAAATTAGCTAAAGAGGGTTTGGTTTTTAAGAACGCTTACAATTGTAATCCCAAATGTGCACCAGCAAGAGCAAGTTTGGTAACAGGTATGTATAGTTGGCAATTAAAGGATGCAACAAATCATTGGCCAAATTTTCCGGCAGAGTTTAAATTTTATCCGCATTTATTGATGGAAAAAGGCTATGATGTTGGTTTTACAGGTAAAGGTTGGGGACCAGGAAATTATGCTACAGAGCACAATCCTGCAGGTCCAGAATTCAATCAAATAAAATCAAAACCACCACATACAGGAATTAGTAATATTGATTATGCTGCTAATTTTGAACAGTTTTTAGCAGACAAAACAGATAAAACAAATACTCCTTTTTGTTTTTGGTTGGGTACTAAAGAACCACATAGAAAATACGAATTAGATTCTTGGAAAAAGGAAGGTAAAAATTTAGGAGACGCAAAAATTCCGCCTTTTTATCCAGATAATGAAACCATTAGAGGCGATGTTTTAGACTATGCAGTAGAAGTAGAATGGTTCGATACACATGTAGGAAAAGCCATTAAATCTCTCGAAAAAAGAGGTTTGTTAGAAAATACGTTGATCTTGATAAGTTCAGATCATGGAATGCCTTTTCCAAGAGTTAAGGGTCAAATTTATGAAGAAGGTTTTCATGTACCATTAATTGCGTATTGGAAAGGAAAAATTAAAGCTGGAAGAACAGTAGAAGATTTTATTAATTTTCCAGATTTTGCACCAACAATTATGGAAATAGCTGGTGAACAAACTCATAAACAAATGACAGGTAAAAGTTTTACAGACATTATTTTTTCTGATAAATCAGGACAAATTGATGCCTTAAGAAGTTATGTGCTTTTAGGAAAAGAAAGACATGATACTGGTCGTGCAAATGAAGATGGTGTTAATTTAAGTTATCCAGTTCGTGCTATTAGAAACAGTACATATTTATATGCACACAATATAAAACCAGCGCGTTGGCCTGTTGGTAATCCTGAATATGGATTTAGAAATGTAGATCCTTCACCAACCAAAGAATATTTAGAGAATCTTAAAGCAGGCAACAACTATTATGAAATGAGTTTTGGGAAAAGACCTGAAGAAGAATTATACAATATTATAAAAGATCCTCATTGTATGAATAATTTAGCTTTGCTTGCTGAATACAAAGAGGTTTGTAAAAAATTACGAACGCAAATGGAACAAGAGTTAATTTCACAAGGAGATCCAAGAGCATTAGGTAAAGGAGATGTATTTGACAAATATCCATATACAGGAAGAGGATATGATTATGAGAATAAAAGAGTGTTACCTAGAAAGAAAAAATAAATGAAAAAAATAGTAAAAAAAATAGTAGCTGCACTAGTGTTTTTTTGCATGATGCAAACCCAAGGTCAAACTTTTGATTTTGAAGCTAGTAAAGGTGGATGGTCTAATGGGTTTCAAATGACATCTGCAGATTTAGATGTGTCAACAGGTAGAAACACTATAAAATGTGTTCGAGAAAATAACAATGCAACATTAGTGTTAAATGCAGCTACAGTAACGATAGATCCTACTACTAAAAACTTTTTAAAACTTGTTGTTAAAAACGAAAGTAATGCTACTGAATTTCGAATTAAAGCGCAAACTACAAATAGTGGAGATAAAACAATGAATTTTACGATAACTGCTAACGATACTGAGTTTAAAACATATGTTTTTGATTTAAATACGCACGCTACTTGGAATAATGCAACAACAACTACAGAAGAAATAAACCTTTTATTTAGATCTGGTTATGATGTAGCTGAAGGGAGTATTTTTATAGACGAAATTACTTTCTACAATTCATCATCAGCTATAAATAGAGTATTACCTGCTGATAATCATTTTTACAATCCAACTATTAATACAAGTAACACAGCGGTTTTTCCAACAGGAGACAGTTCAACATCAGCACTACAAACAATGATAGATAATTTATCTACTTCTGGAGGAGGAATTTTAACGATTAATGCAGGAACTTATACTTTAGAGCAAGTTCATATGAAAACAGGTGTACATATTCGTGTTCATCCAAGTGTAATATTTAAATCTGCACCTCAAAATTCTTTATTTAGAGCTGGTTACGATAATAATTTTGCAAATGTAAATAATTGGAGTTTTACGAGTACAAATGGAGAAAGATTCACTTTTGATTTTTCTGACTTTCAACCTACCGAAGATATAAGAGCGTTTCAATTAGGGAACACAACTAATTTTAGACTGGCAGATTTTAATGTATTAGACAACTATACAAAATTTAATGCCGTTTCTTCTGGAGCTGTTGGTAATGAAACTACACAAGGGTCTGCAAAATTTCCATCCTTTGGAATTATTGAAAATCTTGACATTGAAAAAGCACATTATGGGTATGGTTTAATACAATCTCAAGTCGCACAAAATATGTTGTTTAGAAATTTATCTGGTGAAGGTGGTGTAACTTTAAGATTTGAATCTGGTTTTTCTGGTCTTGCTGATAGATATTTAACAGATAAAACACCAATTATAAATAATAATTATGGGCGAAATATTTCTTGTAGAAAAGGAGCACATGCAGTAATGTTATCTCCACATACAATAACACAAGGTATGGTAGATATTAGAGATATTTCTGGAGTTAGTTGTGAAGCTGTGGTATCTATTAATTTCGGCTTTTTATCAGAATCAAAAGGTCAAGAAGATGCAAGTGGAAATCCTATAAATGGGCACAGTTCTGGAACTTTTTCTGAAGAGTCTGTAATAGCCAATGTTTCTGCAACTTATGGTGTAGATGCTCAGGTAAGAGCTGCACGTTTAAGACATGTTCCTTGTGCATTAAGAGGACACGTGGTTTTAGATCAGAAAAACCCAGATGACGAATCGTATAAATCTCCATCTTTAGCACCTGTCTATTATTTGGCATTAGAAGATTATGTTTCTTTAGACATTCCTGAAGGAAGGTATAAAGTAGTTTTAGATAATGTAACTCATACAGGTTTTTCTTCAGAAGTTAGAGCAGATGGTGTAATTACCGATGGAGGAGATCATGATTTTGAAGGTTGTGATATTGATGATGCTCCAATTTGGATTAAAGGTGAGGATAAAAACACACCAAACCCTTTACAAACATCTACAATGGCAGAAGTTTTAGATGTAAATGATTTTATAAATGATGAAAGTATTGTTATTTATCAGCAAGAAAATTCAAAAGTTTTAATGGTCGAAAGTAATTTTATTGGAAACCTAAAATTGTTTAATTTAGTAGGACAACTTGTAAAAGAAGTGTCAATTTCTAATGATAATACTCGTATTAATGTTTCAGAATTAAATTCAAATATTTACATTATTCGAATTGATTCAGAGAGAAATACAATGACTAAAAAAATAATTATAGAATAATTTTCACCTATGAATTTATCAAAAATAAATAAAGCTGTATTTTTTATATGCTTTTTTTCTATCACATTTTTTTCTTGTAAAAGCAATAAAGAAAGTACTGAAGAAAACAAAAAACCAAACATCGTTTTATTGTTTATTGATGATTATGGTTGGTCTGATATTGGTTACAGAAACACCACTTTTAAAACACCAAACTTAGATCAATTTAAAAAAGAAAGTTTAGAATTTACAAGAGCTTATATTCCGACACCAACCTGTAGTCCAAGTAGAGCATCTATTTTAACAGGTAAAGAAGCCGTTAGGTTAAATATGTCTAGACACATACCAGAAGAAAAAGATTTTATAAATGAAGATTACAATGTTTGGCCAAAAGATCCAATGCAAAGACCTTCTCGTAATTACTTGCCTTTAGAAGAAGTTACTTACGCAGAAAAGTTAAAAGAATACGGATATTACAATTACTTTGTTGGGAAATGGCATTTAGGAAAAGGTAAATATTACCCAGAATTTCAAGGTTTTAATGAAATTTTTGGAACTACAGATAACGGACATCCAAAGAGTTATTATTATCCTTTCTTTAAAAAAGGTGATCCAAAAGGGTTTCAAAAAAACTATAAGAAAGGAGATTACTTAACAGATGTTCTTACAGATGGCGCTGTAGATTTTATAAAAAAATATGATAAAGAAACACCTTTTATGTTGTCCTTTTGGTATTATTCTGTACACGGACCTTCTGTAGGTAGAAAAGACTTATTACAAAAATATAAAGACGCAGGTTTAAAAGGGAAATATGCGCATCACGCAGCAATGGTTGAAGCAATGGACGCATCTGTTGGACGTGTTAGAGAAGCAATCAAAGAAAAAGGAATTGAAGACAATACTGTAATTATTGTACTCTCAGACCAAGGAGGAGCTTATACAAATGCACCTTTAAGTGGTGGTAAAAAAGGAGGAAATGCTTTGGGTGAAGGTGGCTCAAGAGTTCCATTATTAATTTCTTATCCCGGAATTACAAAACCAAATACGGAAACAAATACTCCTGTGCAATCAATCGATATTTTTCCAACGTTAGTTGAAATTGCTTCTGGGAAAAAATATGAGAACAAAGAAATTCAAGGTGTTAGTTTATTACCAATTTTAAAAGGAGAATCAATAGAAAAAAGAAACCTTTATTTCTTTAGAAGTTATGAAGATCAGTATGCAGCAGTAATTGCTGGAGATTTTAAATTGGTGAAATATCATTCTGGTAAATTCCAATTATTTAATGTTGCAAAAGATATTAGTGAGCATAAGGATTTAATAAATACAGGATTAGAAATTGAAGATATTTTGAAAAAGGATCTTTTAGAATGGGAAAAAGAAGCAGTTGCTCCTTTTTAGTAGTTTATCAATAGAACTTAAGTTTTAAGGTAAAAAAGGATTGGGTTTAGATAAATTGTTTTAGGACATTTATATAAATCCTATTTATATTTATAATACTAATCTTTAGAATATGAAATTACGTTTACTGTTGGTTTTTTTCTTCGTTTTAACTTCTCATATTGGTTTTTCTCAAAACGATTGGGAAAACGAATTGATGTTTGAGCAAAATAAATTGCGTTCTAGAGTTCCAAGTTATTCATATGCAAATCAACAAGATGCTTTAGAGGGAAATAGAAACAAATCTAGAATAAAATCTTTAAACGGAACGTGGAAGTTTAACTATGTAGATAAATCAGAAAACCGACCTGTCGATTTCATTAAAAAAGAGTTTATTGGAGAAAATTGGAGTGATATTTCCGTGCCATCTAATTGGGAATTACACCATTTTGGACAACCCATTTATACCAATATTATTTATCCTTTTACACCTGATATAAAAACTGGTGGAAAGAGAAAATTCAGCTATTTAGGACCACATCCACCTCAATTTCCGTATATAGAAAAATATAGAGATAATCCTGTTGGTAGTTATTACAGAGAATTTACAATTCCTAAAGAGTGGAAAGAGCAATCTATAATTTTACATTTTGGCGGCGTTTCATCTGCTTTTTATGTTTGGATAAATGGCAAAAAAGTTGGGTATAGCCAAGGAAGTAGATTGGCGGCGGAATTTGATATTACCGAGTTTATATCCGAAGGAAAAAATAAAGTTGTAGTTCAAGTTTTCAGATGGAGTGATGGTAGTTATCTAGAAGACCAAGATATGTGGCGTTTAAGCGGGATTCATAGAGAAGTATTACTTTTAGCACAACCAAAAGTGTCTATAAACGACTTTTTTGTAAGAATAAAGTTTGATAAAAAACTAGAAAATGCTAAACTTGAAATTCGTCCACATTTATGGATGAAAGGAGATGAAAATTCTTTAAAATATTGGATGATTTCAGCGGATTTATACGATGCAGAAAATAAAAAAGTAACAAAAAAATCGATGTCTTGTGCTGTAGAAAGTATTCATTTTGAAAGATGGCACCAAAGAGACATTACCAAGTTTGCTTTTTTAGAAGCTACAATTAAAAACCCACAAAAATGGTCTGTAGAAAATCCGTACTTGTACACTTTGGTTTTTGATGTAAAAAATGCAGCAGGAAAAATTGTGGAATCTCGGAGTCAAAAAGTGGGTTTTAGACAAGTTGGTTTTAGTACAGAAAATGAATTGTTAATTAATGGAAAACCTGTAAAAATAAAAGGAGTAAATCGTCACGACCATCATCCAATTAGAGGAAAAGCATTAACTAGAAAAGACTTAGAAGACGATGTTAAATTATTGAAGAAGTTTAACTTTAATGCAGTAAGAACTTCCCATTATCCGAATGATCCTTATTTCTATGATTTATGTGACAAATACGGAATCTATGTAATGGATGAAGCTAATATTGAAACCCATCATTTAGGCAGTTACGCACCACAACAACCCAATTTAGCGATTCCTATTTTAAGTAGAGTTATGAGGATGATTGATAGAGACAAAAATCATCCTGCTATAATTTCTTGGTCTTTGGGTAATGAAGCTGGAACAGGACCAGCGTTTGCTGCAGCTGCAAGTTGGGCAAAAGATTACGATATATCACGTTTTATTCATTATGAAGGTGCACAAGGAAGCCCAAATCACCCTGAATATAAAGAAGGAAATGAAGGTTTAAAAATGTTTTACGGAAAAGCACACTCAAATCCTACGGACCCTTATTATGTTGATGTTTTAAGTAGAATGTATCCGGAGATTTATCAGTTAAAAGCAATGTCTGAAAGTAAATACATCAACAGACCTATTATTATGTGTGAATATGAACACGCAATGGGAAATTCTATTGGGAATTTAGGTGAATACTGGGATTTAATCAACAGTAAAAAGAATTTAATTGGTGGTTTTATTTGGGATATGAAAGACCAAGGTTTGGTTAAAAAAGACAAAAAAGGAAATGATTTTTACGCTTATGGAGGCGATTTTGATGAGTATCCGAATGATAAGAATTTTTGTATAAATGGTGTTTTTTCCCCTGATGGAAAACCAAATCCACACGCTTGGGAAGTAAAATATATTCATCAACCTTTTAATTTTAAAAATGTTGATTTTAAAAAAGGAACTGTTTTAGCAACAAATCATTTAAACGAAACCAACTTAAATAATTATGAAGTAAAATGGACGATTTCAGAAAATGGAAAAGAAATTCAGTCTGGAATTTTAGATGCTGTTAATGTGAAACCTTCATCAACATCAGAAATAATTATACCGTTTAAAAAGGTCAATTTTCAAGATGAAAATGAATATTGGTTAAAAATTTCAGTTCATGAAAAAGAAAATATTTTTTGGGCGGAAAAAGGTTTTGAAATTGCTAAAGAACAGTTGATGCTTCACGAAAAATCTGAGACTAAAAGTTATATTTCATCATCAAACACTAAACTTCAAGTGGTAGAAAACACATCAGAAGTTACAATTTCTGGAAGTAAATATATTACAAAAATTTCTAAAGAAACTGGAGAGTTACTCTCGTTGATTAAAAATGGAAAAGAACAAATTGTATCTCCTTTAAAACCGAATTTTTTTAGACCACCTATAGACAATGATATACGTGGTGCAAGTAGTCGTGATTTTAAAAAATCAAGAAAATACTGGGAGTTCTTAAATGATAAACTAGAAACAAAGTCAGTAAAAGTAGTTTCAAACAAAGTAAATGAAACAAAAGTTATTGTAGAGAAAATGTATAAAGATGAGGTGAAACTTACCTTAAACTATACTTTTTTAAGTGATGGAGGAATTGTTGTAAAAATGGAAATGGATGCCGAAGAAAACTTACCAAGTTTAGTGAGATTTGGAATAACTATAGGGGTTTCTAAAGATTATAAAAAAACTACTTTTTACGGTAAAGGACCTCATGAAAATTATATAGATAGAAAAAGAGGAACTATTGTAGATGAGTTCACTTTTAAAACAGATGATTTATTTACCAATTATATTTTTCCACAAGAAAACGGAAATCGTTCTGATGTAAGGTGGTTAGAGTTTTTAGGTGAAAAAAAGAATACTTTAAAAATTGAAGGTTCACCAACTTTTGATTTTTCAATTTGGCCTTATGCTGCAGAGAACATTCAAAAAGCAAAACATCCTTTTGATTTAGAAAAACAAGATTTTTATACTTTAAATATACATTCTATTCAAATGAGTGTCAATGGAACTTTATCTGAAATTTTACCAAAATATGAAATTCCTTCAGGGAAATTTCAGTTAGAATTTATAATTAAATAGTTATGAAACTTCCATAACGAGGTCTCGATACTTAAGGGAATGACTAAATGGAAGCTACAGGTGCCCTATAAAAATAAATAATATAGACACATGAAAATTAAACATATATTACTTTACATATTCTTGTCTGTTCAATTCAACTTTAGCAATGTTTATGCACAAAAGAATAAGAAACCGAATATTATTTTAATAGTTGTTGACGACTTAAATGATTATACGGGTTTTTTAGGTGGTCATCCACAAGTTAAAACTCCAAATATGGATGCTTTAGCAAATGAGGGAACTGTATTTACAAATGCACATACAAATGCACCAATTTGTGCACCTTCTAGAGCTAGTATGTTAACAGGAATTTATCCTCATGTTTCTAAAAATTATTGGTTCACAAATTGGACTAAAAATAAAACCTTAAGTAATAGTAAATCTATTGCACAATTTATGGGTGATAATGGATACAATACTTATGCTACAGGAAAATTAATGCATCATAGAGTCAAATCTGAATGGGATGAATATGGTATTGAAAATGATTTTGGACCTTATGCCTTTAATGGGAAAAAAGTGGTAAAACATCCTTCAATGCCAGCAGCATATTCAGATAATAAAAACGATGGTTTGTTTATGTCTTTAGCAGAAATTCCTGACGTAAAACCAACAAATAAAACACCTGGTTATAAAGGTTGGTATGATGTAAAAAACAGAAAGCCTTTTAGATATAATTCTGATGAGGATAGAGATTTAATGAATGACGAGTTAAGTGCTATTTGGGCATTAGAAAAAATAAAAAGTTTAGATGTTAAGAATACCGAAAAACCTTTTTTTATGGCTATTGGTTTCGTGAAACCTCATACACCTTTGGTGGCTCCACAAAAATATTTTGACATGTATCCTTTAGAAACATTAAAAATTCCTGTTATAAAAGAAAATGATAATTCTGACACCCATTATAGGTCAACTTTTAGTTGGATTCCACCTTGGTCTAAACATTTTCAAGAACTGGAAGCGTCTTATGATACTATAGATTATGGTTTACGTAAATACTTGCAAGCTTATATGGCTTGTGTAAGTTTTGCAGATGATCAAATAGGAAAGGTTTTGAATACTTTAAGAACGAGTCGTTTTAATGAAAATACAGTTGTAATTTTAGTGAGTGATCATGGGTATAATATGGGCGAAAAGGATTTTTTATATAAAAATAACCTTTGGGAAGAGACGACTAAAGTACCAATGATTATTAGAGATTTAAGTATTAAAAATAGTAAAGGAAAACGTATCAATCATCCAGTTTCTTTAATAGATGTATATCCTACTATTGCCGATTTTGCGAATATTAAATCGAGTAATACCAAAAACAGTGAAGGAAAACCTTTAAGCGGATTTAGTTTGAAACCATTCTTGAAAAATTCTAAAAAATCAAAATGGCAAGGTCCAGATGTAGCTTTAACGGTTGTTAGAGGAAAAAAGAAAAGTCTAATTCCAGAAGAACAAAGTTATTCTGTAAGGTCAAAAAATTTCAGGTATATCTCTTATTTTAATGGAAAAGAAGAATTGTATGATAACAAAAATGATCCTTATGAATGGACAAACTTAGCATCGAACAAAAAATATTGCAAAATTAAAAAGGAATTAAAATTTCAAATGCAAAAATTATTAAATAGAAATCAATAAGCCATAATTCTAAAGTAATGAAAAAAACAGCAATCTTATTATTTAGTTTTTTACTGATTTTATCATGTAAAAAAAATCACGATCTTAAAGAAGAAAATAATGTAGCGTATAACAACTCTCAAAATGTTGTACTTGATTTGGATGACAGTAAGGGAGTTGTCAATTATACAAATAGTCCATACGTAAAGTTAAAAAGTTTAAACATTGGCGATTGCAAATGGACTGATGGTTTTTGGGCAGATAAACTTAAAATTGCTCAAGATGTTATGGTGCCTTATATGGGCGAACTTTTAAAAGGCGATAAAGGTCACGCATTGAATAACTTTAAAATTGCTGCAGGTTTAAAGGAGGGTAAACATAAAGGAATGCATTGGCACGATGGCGATTTTTACAAATGGATAGAAGCATCAACCTATATCTATGCATTAAATAAAGATCAAAAAATTGTTGATGAATTAGATGAAATCATAGAAATTATTGGAAAAGCGCAACAAGAAAACGGATACTTACAAACTCAAATAACTACTAATATAAAAAGAAAACCTTTTTCTGAAAGACGTTATCACGAAATGTATAATAGTGGGCATTTATACATTGCTGCTTGTATTTATTATAGAGTTACAGGGAAAACTAACTTTTTAGACATTGCTATTAAACACGCAAATAATTTATACAATACGTTTCAACCTAAACCAAAAGAATTGGCACGTTTTGGATTTAATCAAGTGCAAATTATGGGATTAGTAGAATTGTACAGAACAACCAAAGACAAAAGATATTTAGAATTGGCTGAGATTTTTATCAATATGAGAGGAAAATCGAAACCGAAACCTCATTCAACAGTGAGGCACGTTCATATAGGTGATATGACGCAAGAAAGAACGCCATTAAGAAAATCTGACGAAGCAGTAGGGCACGCAGTTTTAGCGTTATATTATTATGCAGGAGCTGCAGATGTATATGCAGAAACTGGCGAAAAAGCTTTGATTGATGCTTTAGATAGAATTTGGGGAAATATTGTAGATAAGAAAATGTTTGTTACAGGTGCTTGTGGTCAAAAACACGATGGAGGTTCCTCTAACAGAGATTTTGTACATGAAGCATTTACCATAGATTACGAAATGCACAATGCACACGCTTATAACGAAACCTGTGCAAACTTGTGTAATGCAATGTTTAATTACAGAATGTTGAGTGTAAAAGGAGAATCTAAACACGCAGATATTATGGAGTTGGTGTTGTATAATAGTGCTATGTCTGGTATCAATTTAGAAGGTGATAAATATTTCTATACCAACCCATTAAGAAGAACAAAAGGGCATAAAATGGGAATTACAGACTATCCTAACAGAGTAGGTTATATTCCTTGTTTTTGTTGTCCGCCAAACTTAGTAAGAACCATTGCAAAATCATCAGCTTGGGCTTATAGTTTATCTAAAAACGGAATTGCAGTTAATTTATATGGAGGTAATCAATTAGATACAAAAATGTTAGATGGGTCAGACATTAAGCTAAAACAAGAAACCAATTATCCTTGGAATGGAAATATAAAAATTACTATTGATGAATGTAAAAATGAGGATTTTGATGTGTTATTAAGAATTCCTGATTGGACAGATAATTATCAAATTTCTGTCAATGGAAAATCACAAAAAACCAACGCAAAAAAAGGAACTTTTGCAACCATAAATCGCCAATGGAAAAAAGGAGATGTAATTTCTTTGCAACTTCCTATGGATATTAAACTCTTAGAAGGAAACCCTAAAATTGAAGAAGTTAGAAATCAAGCAGCCATAAAAAGAGGGCCAATTGTGTATTGTTTAGAAACTCCAGATTTGCCAAAAAGTACATCTATTTTAGATGCTTATTTACCCTCCAAATCGCAATTATCAGCAATATTCAAAAATGATTTATTAGGTGGTGTTATCACAATAGAAGGTGCTATTAAAGTGAGAAAAGACAAAAAAGAAGGTATGTATAGAGAAATGAAAAATGTTGAATGGGAAACCGTTAAAACTCAATTTGTGCCTTATTTTTCTTGGAGTAACAGAGGAACTGCAGAAATGACGGTTTGGTTGCCAGTACTTTGGGAATAATTTTTTATTTTAGGAAAAAAATATGAAAAATAAAAGAATAGAAGTATTGATATTGTTTTTTCTGTTGGTAACAACAAACCTTCTTTCTCAAAAAAAAAATACCCAAATGCAGAGAATTTAAAAAATGATGTTGTAATTACTTATGATGTAGTTTATGATAATGAACTTACTGAACTACAAAAAAAAAGTATCAGATATAAGAAAGAAATTGTTCTTACTTTTAATAAAAATAGAGGATTGGTAAAATATCTCTCAGATAATTTAAATCATCAAGTTTCTTCCTTATATGATTATGATAAAAAGGTTTTTTATTGGAGAACTATAACTAACGATGGTAAAGTGGCTGTTCGGTATAAGTTTCCAAAACCCTGGAAAAAAGTTACGCATCAAGAGGGTAAAGTAGAAAATATCATAGATATTCCTTGTGAAGTATACAAGACAATGATAAAAGGAGAAGAACGAACATCCATGTAACTAAAAAATTTGGGGTACATTTTTCTAATTCGTCTCAGGTAAAAGGACTTGTTTTAAAATATGCAGCTCATGATAAATATTTAGGTTTCTATACTGTTACTGCTAAAAAAATAATTTATACCTCATCACCAGAAGCAACTTACAGTTTAAAAGGATTTGAAATTATAGATAAAGAAGATCAGAAAAAATATTTTGCTAGTAGAAAAAGTCAGAAAAAAATAAAAATAGAAAAGGAAATAAAAGAAATTGGTGGCGAATCTACGAAGTATGTATCTAGTACTTTAGAATTAGAACTGTATAAGTGTAAGGTTAAAGAGAAGGAAATTAAAAGAATTGAACAAATGATTAAATTTCAAACTGACTATTACGAATCTTTGTTTAAAATAAAAATAGATACCATAAAAATAAAATTATTTAACAAATTCAGGTCGTTTAAAAAAGTTCAAAAAATTATTGCCCCTTCATTAGATTCTGGTACAGGGTTTTATTCGGGTAATATGAAAACAATTTATGTTTATAAAATAGATGATTTTCTTCAAGTTATATTTCATGAAATTAATCATGCTATAGTTCGTCAAGTAATTACCCGTGTTCCTACTTGGATAAATGAAGGAATGGCTGTGTTTTTTGAATATTTTACTATAAAAACCGATGGAGTTTCTATAAAAATGCAATCTGGTAGATTGGCAAAAACAAAAGAATGGGTTAAGGAAAATAAAGTAGATCTTAAAGCACTTTTGAATTATTCTTATAAAGAGTGGCATAATAAAAACTTAAGTCCACGAGGTTATTCGTATACAGTTTCTTATTCCTTTATATGTTATTTGTACGTCAATTACCCTGGTGCAATAGGTACTATTTTAAAGCTATTAAAAAAAGGAAAAAACTCTATTGAAGCAATAGAATTTGCGACTAAGAAAAAAATAGAATTTATAGAAAAAGATTTTTTGAGCAGAAATTGAAAGTATTTAAACAAATAGAATTTACGTTCAGACACATCTTAATTACGGAAAAATGCTTAAAAAACAGTAATCATCATCAAATTTACATTGTCATTTTTTTTGCTACGATGTATTGTTAAATTAATTATGTTTAAAATGAAATTATTTAAAGTTTTAATGCTTCTTGTTTTTAGTATTTCTATCTGTTTTGGCTGTGATAATTCAAGTACAAAGAATAAAAAAAGTATTTCAAAGAAAAAACCAAATATTGTTTTTTTACTTGCTGATGATATGGGTTATGGAGAATTAGGTTCTTACGGGCAAAAAGAAATAAAAACGCCTTTTTTAGATTCTTTAGCTTCTAAAGGATTGCGCTTTACAGATTTTTATGCAGGAACAGCAGTTTGTGCACCCTCAAGAGCCGTTTTAATGACAGGATTGCATACAGGTCATGTAACAATTCGTGGGAATAAAGGAAATATTAATGGAAAATGGGGCAGAATTCCTCTAAATAAATCAGAAAAAACATTAGGAGAAATGTTGCAAGGTGCAGGCTATCAAACAGCAATGATTGGTAAATGGCATTTAGGTGTGCCAGAAGACAAATCTACATGGGCAAAAGCACGTGGTTTTGATTATGCAGTGCAAGAACAATGGGGCGAAAATGAAAAAGGAAATAAGATGGATGAACGAATGCATTGGGTTAATAATGCGCAAGATTCTGTTTTTTATGATTATACTAAATACAATTGTTTAGATGAATTTAGAACCAATTTTGCACTTGAATATTTAGATAATAAAGAGAAAGAAAAACCATTTTTCTTATACATGTCTTATAGAACACCACATGCAAATGAATATGAAGTTAGAGACAATAATTTATATAAAGATAAGGGTTATCCAGAATATGATAGACAATTTGCTTCTAGAATTACAATGTTAGATCAACAAATAAAAATGTTGTTTTTAAAGTTAGAGGCTAAGGGTGAATTAGAAAATACATTAATTATTTTTTCAAGTGATAATGGACCATGGTCAGGATCTCATCGTTTCAAAAAAAATTTTAAACATAGCCATACCTTTTTTAACTCCTCAGCAGGTTTAAAAGGATTTAAGAGAGATATGTATGAAGGTGGTATAAGAGTACCAATGATTGCTTATTGGAAAGATAAAATTAAAGCAAACACTAAGACAAATCATCAAGCTACTTTTTACGATATTATGCCAACTTTTGCAGAAATTGCTGATACAAAATCGCCAAATAAAACAGACGGAATTTCTATCTTACCAAAATTATTAGGGAAAGAAAATCAGCAAGAACACGATTTTTTGTATTTTGAAATCCAAGAAGGAAGAAACGTAAAAGGTTTTAAACAAGCAACCCGTTTTGGAAAATGGAAAGCAATTAGAATACGAGATAACTATCATACAGAATTGTATGATTTATCTACTGATTTATATGAAGAAAATGATATTTCAAATGAACATCCTGAATTAGTACAAAAAGCAAATGAAATTTTACAAAGAGAAAGTGTAAAAAATGAACATTTTCCTTATTCTGGGGGAGTTTTTAAATAAGATATTCAAGACCTCACAGGTTTTTAAAACCTGTGAGGTCTAACTAACTAAAATAATTTATGAAACAAACAAAGTATATAATTCTAAGTATTTGTATAATTTTTGCATTTTCATCTTGCAAAAAATCTTCAGAAAATAAAGCTCAAAACGAAGTCAAAAAGCAACTTCCAAATATTATTTGGATTATGGCTGAAGATATCAGTACAGATTTGGAAACGTATGGAATGTCAGATGTAAAAACGCCAAATTTGAATAAAATGGCTTCAGAAGGTGTTCGTTTTAACAATGCTTTTGTAACCAACCCAATTTGTTCTCCAAGTAGGTCTGCAATGATGGTGGGTACACATCAAATTATAACTAATTCTCATCATCATAGAAGTAATAGAAAGACTCCTTTAGATTCTCAATTTAAACCCTTTACAAAATTATTAAGAGATGCAGGATATACTACTATTTTAGGAAATCATTCTGTGATGAAAAAAGGTAGAAAAATTGATGTAAATTTTAAGCACAAACCGATTGGGAATTGGGATGGAAAAACTGAGTTTGGTTTGTTTGATAAATATGACACTTTTGAAAAAGCAGACGAACCTTTCTTTGCACAAATACAGTTAGTGGTTACACATAGAGGTGATTGGTGGGATGAAGTTAGAGAAAAATCCGAACATCCTGTAAACCCAGAAACGTTGACTTTGCCTCCTTATATGGCAGATCATCCAGCAGTTCGTTTAGATTGGGCTAAATATTTAGATCAAATTGAATATATGGACAATGAAGTTGGAATGATTTTTAAAGAACTAGAAGATAAAGGAATGGCGGATAACACCGTTGTTATTTTTATTGGTGATAATGGGCGTTGTAATATTCGAGGAAAAGGATATCTACAAGATCCAGGATTACGAATTCCGTTTATTGTTTATTATCCTGAACAATTTAAAGGCGGACAAGTAAGAAAAGAGGTGGTTTCTGCAACAGATATTACAGCTTCAATAATTGATTTTGCAGGAATTGATGTGCCCAATTATATGACAGGAAAACCAATTTTCAACAAAAATTTTGATAGAAAATTTGTGTATGGAGCAAGAGATTTATGGGATGAAATTGATGAAAAATCGAGAGCAATAACCTCTGGAGATTGGTCTTATATTAGAAATGATATGCCAAATGTTCCTTATGATGCGCAACAAGCTTATTTAGAATTTTACAGACCTGCTGTTCATATAATGAGACAATTGTATAAAGAAGGAAAGTTAAATGAAAATCAGAAACCATTTTTTGAATCTACAAAACCAAAAGAGGAATTGTATCATTTAAAAGAAGATCCACATCAATTAAATAACTTAGCAAATAATACAGAATACAAAGAAGTTCTAGAAAAAATGCGTGCAAAAACGTTAATTTTTGATAAAAAAATGATTCCTATAAGTGATACTCATAACCCAAAACCAGTTCCTGGGCAACCTTTAGTCGAATGGTTTCGAAAGGAAAAACCAGAAGCTTATATGCAAATGAAAGAGGGAGTAGAAGTAGGTTATGTAAAATTTAGTAAAGAATATAAATTAGTTAAAAAGTAATCCAGTTTATAAAGTTGAAAGTTCTGAGTAAAAATCTTATTGAACTTCACGTTTAAATAAAACCAAACCAATGAAAATCAATTTAAAAAATTTAATTAAATATTCGTTATTACTTTTAATTTCTATTCACTTTAGTTCTTGTGGCGAAGCAAATTATAAAGCTAAAGTAAATTTTAATAAAGATTGGAAGTTTACAAAGTTGAAAGAAATTACAATTCCAGATGAAGCTTTTAGCACCTCTAATTTTGATGTTTCTGAATGGCAAGATGTTAGTTTGCCACATACAACTAATATAGAACCACAAACAGTAAACGACCAATGGCAAGGAATTGCTTGGTATCGTAAAAGTTTTGATGTTCCAGTAAATCCATCAAATAAAAAGGTGTTTTTAGAATTAGAAGCAGCCATGAATTTTTCTAAAATTTGGATCAATGGAACCTTAGTTTCTGAACATTATGGAGGATATTTACCTGTAAAAGTAGATATTACAAACTATGTGGAAAAAGGCAATAATACAATTGCGATTCGATTAGATAATACTGACAATAAAGTTACAGGTCCAAAGCCATTAAAGCGTTTAGATTTTAATATGTATGGCGGTTTGTACAGAAATGCTTGGTTGCGCTTTTCTGAAAAAGTATATATTTCTGATCCTGTTTTAGCAAAGAAAGTTGCTGGTGGAGGAATTTTTATAACCTATCCAAAAGTTACAAAAGACGTTTCTGAAATTGCTGTAAAAACGCACATTATCAATGAGGAAAAAGAGGTGAAAGAAGTAATGCTTGTCAGTCGTATTTTTTATGCTGGAAAATTGGTGGAAGAAAAATTAGCAACCCAGAAAATTGCAGCTGGTAAAGATTTTGAATTTAAAGAACTATTTACAGTAAATGACGCTAAACTCTGGTCACCAAAACACCCTAACTTATATCAATTAGAAACAAAAGTATATCTTGGAGAAAAAGAAGTTGATTCAGAAATAACAAATTTCGGAATTCGTGTATTTACCTTTGATGACAAACATCAATTATATATTAATGGAGAAAAAACATTTTTGCGAGGTGTAAATCGTCATCAGGAGTATCCTTTCATTGGGTATGCTTTGTCTGATAATGCGCAATACAGAGATGCAAAAAAAATAAAAGAGGCTGGTTTTAATTATATACGTTTATCTCATTATCCACAATCCCCAGCATTTTTAGATGCTTGTGATGCATTGGGAATTGTAGTAGTAGATGCAATTATGGGGTGGCAATATTACAATGATACAGCTGCTTTTAGAAATTATTGTTTTAGGTCTGCAACAGAATTAATCAGAAGAGATAGAAATAGACCTTCTGTGTTGGCTTGGGAAGTTTCTTTAAACGAGACTAAAGCAATGACAGTGCCTTTTATGGCAGAGTTACATCGAATTACACATGCAGAATATCCAGGAGAAAATGTGTATTCTTGTGGTTGGAAAAATGATGTGTATGACATTTATTTTCAAGCAAGACAGCACAGAATTCTACATCCTCATGACAATGATGGAACAAAACCATATTCTGTTTCAGAATATGGAGATTGGGAATATCATTCTAAAAACGCAGGTTTAAATCAAGATAAATTACCAAATGATTTACGAGCAGAATTAAGTAGCAGACAAGCAAGAGCAAATGGTGAAAAACGTTTGCTGAATATGGCATATAATTTACAGGAATCTCATAATGAGAACATGAATACAATGGCTTATTCAGACAGTTATTGGGTAATGTATGATTACAACAGAGGTTATCACCCAAATATTGAATATTCTGGAGTAATGGATTTGTTTCGGTTGCCGAAATTTGGCTATTATTTTTATCAAAGTCAGAGAGCTACAGAAGATGCACATATTTTAGAAATTGCAACGTATTGGAATGAGAAATCACCTCTAGATGTAAAGGTGTTTTCGAATGCAGATGAGGTAAAATTATTTTTAAATGATAAATTAGTTGCTTCACAAAAACCAGATAAAAATAAAAATACGGATAAGTTAAATCATCCTCCATTTACATTTAAAGTTCCTAAATTTGAAGTAGGAACTTTAAAAGCAGTCGGATTTATAAATGGGAAACAAGTTTCTGAAGATATTGTTAAAACACCAAAGAAACCAACAAAATTAAAAATTTGGATAGACGAAAGTGGTAAAACACCAAAAGCAAACGTTAATGATGTTGTGTTTTGTTACATCGCTGCTGTTGATAAAAATGGAACTATAGATCCAAATTTTTCAGAAGAAATAGAAGTTGTTTTAGAAGGTGATGTAGAAATTATGAATCCGGATGTTGTTAAAGCTGAAGCGGGAATTGCAACTGCATTGATAAGAATAGGAAACGTTTCTGAAATTTCTATGTTCGCAAAATCTGATAATTTGAGTTCAGAAACTATTATTTTTGAAGTTGAATAAACTTTAACAGTTTTATGTAGTCTAAAAAACATGAATTTTTTAAAACACTATAAAAAGACATTTCTAAAAACGTTTTTAATAATTGTATTTTGCTTTTCTAAAAACCTACAAAGCCAATCAACAGGAATTAAAGGAATCATTGTAGATGAAGCTAAAACGCGTTTAGAGATGGTGTCTGTTGCTGCCTTAAACCCTAAAGATTCTACATTTCTAAGTTATACAACTACAGACGAAAAGGGGCATTTTATTTTAAATGACATCCCCAAAGATACTATTTTGCTGCAATTAAATTTATTAGGCTTTTCTTCGTACACAAAGAAATTACAGTATAAAGGAACGTTAATCGATTTAAAAACTATTGTTTTAAAAGAGGCTATTGCACTGTTAGATGAAATTATAATTTCAGCAGTAATTCCAATTCAAATAAGAAAAGATACCATCCGTTTTAATGCCAATTCTTTTAAAGTAAATTACGATGATAATTTAGAAGGATTATTGGGTAAACTACCAGGAATCGAAATAGAAGAAGGTAAAGTAACTGCACAAGGAAATACAATAACAAAAATTTTTGTTGATGGAAAAGAATTTTTCGGTGGCGATCCTTCTATTGTCTTAAAAAATTTATCTGCGGATGTTATTGATAAAATAGAAGTGATTGATAAAAAAAGTGAAGAGGCAGAACTAACTGGCGTAAGTGATGGTAATAAAGAAATAGTGATTAATTTCACGTTAAAAAAATCAAATAAAAACAGTCGTTTTGGTAAAGTTGCTTCTGGTATTGGTTTGGATAACAGATATTTTGGTAATTTAAATTATAATCAATTCAACCCCAAAACACAATTATCGGTTATTGGTAAGTTTAATAATATTAATATTACAGGTTCTAATATTCAAAGTTTTTTGCAAAATGCAGATGGTGTTGCGGATGAATCTGAAGATGAAACTGAAAATAATTTTATAAAACCTCAAAAAAATTTAAGTGGTTTTTTAAAAACTGCTATCACAGGTATTCACTTCGGGAAAGAAATAAAGAAAAAGGAATCTTTAAATGTAGATTATTTTTATAATCTTTCAGAAAATAGTGGCGTTTCTAAAACGAATAGAATATTTTTTTCCAACACGAATAATTTTAATTATAATTCTGAAAATACATACTTAAACACAACCGACAATCATAATCTAAACTTCAACTACAATAATAAATCTAGCAAAACCAATAGTTTATATATAAAAGGGCGTTTTTATGCTGATAAAAGAGCTTCTAACTTAAAAAGAAATGGTTCGTTTTTTAATGTAGGTGATGAATTAGTGACCAAAAATGAGAATCAATCTAAAGATAAGAACCATAAAAAATACGGAAACTTAAATGTAAACTATTACCACAGACTACTTAAAAAAGGCAGGAGTTTTAATTTAGGGTTTAATACTGTTATCAACAATTATCAGAAAAATAATAATCAAAATACATTTGTAGAAAGAAAATTTAATACTGCAAATTCTTCTGAAAGAGCTATAAAAACATTAAGAAATCAAGATGTTGCTTCCAGTTTATTAAACTTTCGTTTTAAATATATAGAACCAATAGTTGGGAATCATTATTTTAATACGGAAGCAATAGCACAAATTTTATCAGGCAAAGAAAATACCAATCAATCCAGAGAAACCACAGAGATAACAACGGTAGAAGATGCTATTAATTTTAATTATAAGTATTCAGAAAATAATTTTAAAACTAAATTTTTTCACAGCTATAATAACTCAAAATTAAACATTTCTTCTGGTTTAGAATTACAAACCCTCCACAGAAGTTTTGGCGAAATAACGCAATTAAAATTTAGAAGAGAGCAGTTTTATGTAAATCCGTTTTTTACTTTTCAATACAAACCAAAAAGAGGTAGGAAGTATAAATTTAGTTATGACAAACAAATTAGAGCGCCAAAACCCAATCAAACAAATCCGTTTTTTAATGATTTAAATCCTTATTCCATTAAAATAGGAAACCCAGATTTGCTAACAGAAAAAACAAATTCATTTTTAATGAGAGTAAATGTGCACGATTTTAAATCGAGCGTGAGTTTTAATGGGAAGCTACAATACAAACATACACAAGATGCAATTATAAGAAACGTAACCATTGAAGATGATTTTATAAGAACAAGTAGTTACCAAAATAAAGGGATTCGCCAACGATTTAATGCGCAATTAGATTTCGGAAAAAAAGTAAGTAATTTTGGTATTCGGTTCAATTTTAAAAATAAGTTTTCTTACAGAGAAGAGAACTCAGTCGTAAATTTCGATTTAAATAATGTGGTTTCTCAAGATTACTTAACAAGTTTTATCATTCAGAATACAAGTAAACGTACAATTGATTTAAAAGCGGGTGCGACTTATGGTCTAAATAATACTGATTTTTCTATTGAAAATGATTTAAATAGAAAATATACTACACAGAAATATTTTGGAATGGTAGATTTTGATATTAGTAAAAAATTTAACTTTAATACGCAATTAGATTATATTGTGTACGATGATAATAATTTTTCAATTCATCAAGAAATTCCAATTTGGAATGCAGCAATCTCTTATTCCTTAACCAATAGAAACAATATTGTAAAACTTGTTTTTATAGATCTTTTAAATAAAAACAGAGACGTTTTTAGAAGAAGTACTTTAAACTATTTTGAAGAAACAACCCTACAAAGCTTAGGGCGTTATATTGTATTAAGTTACACTTATAAACTAAATGCAAAAAACAAGAAAAGAAAAAGTAAAAGTGCGTAAATCAGACTTTTAATAGCTAACTTCAAACCGCTGTTGTTCATTAATTTACTAAAAGACACTTAAAATGTACCTATGTTATCTTTTGTTTGAATCAAAAAAGGAATATTTACAATATGGAAAACATAAAATTATTTAGCTCTAAAATAGTTGCACTTTTATTCATCTTACTATTTTCTATTTCTTGTAAAGAAGAATTGAAAAAAGGGGCAATTGTGGTTTTTAAAACAACAATTAAAGAAGATGCAACTGCTAGCGTTTTAAAAAGAATTTTAGAAGCAGATAAGAAACCAATAGCCGAAATAAAGTTCGAAAAAGGAACCTACCATTTTTATCCTGATAAAGGATATGAAAAATTCGCATATATTTCTAATCATTGTGATTTAATGGTAAACACACCTTTTCCTATTGAAGGTTTTAAAAATTTAACAATAGACGGACAAGGTGCTACATTTATTTTTCATGGCGTAATGATTCCTTTTTTTATTGATAAAAGTGAAAACATTACTGTTAAAAATTTATCTATAGATTGGAATGAAGCTTTTCATAGTGAAGGATTAATTGTTGCAAATAATCAAAAAAACAACACTTTTGATATGCAAATTTCTAATGAATATCCTTATGAAATTAGAAATGGACAAATTATTTTTATCAAAGAATATTACGAGCATACTTTAGGGCAATCTATTTTATATGACCCAAAAAGAAAAGCCATTGCACATAATACAGAAGCGTACACAAATATTACTACACAAAAACGTAGTAAAGTAAGTAATGGTTTAAAGAATGTTAATTATAAATACATTCATGATAAAAGAGCACCAGAATATAAAGATATTGGTAAAGAAGCAAAAATTAGGGTTGAAGAATTAAAACCAGGCTTGGTGCGTATTTTTGGGCACACCAAAAAAATGCCACCAGTCGGTATGATACTTACGATGAAAGGTGCGCAAGGTTTTAATAGAACTTCACCAGCGTTTAGAGTAACCCAAACAAAAGGATTTAACGGGACAAACATAAATATTCATCATGCCGGAGGAATGGGTATTATTGCAGAAAATTCTTCCGATTTAATTTTAGATAATTTTAATATTACACCCTCAAAAGGTAGAATGGTTTCTACAACAGCAGATGCTACGCATTTTGTAGGTTGTAGCGGAAAAGTAGTTTTAAAGAACTCTACTTTTCAAAACCAATTAGATGATGCTACAAATGTACATGGAACCTATCAAAAAATCGTGGATGTTTTAGGCGATGATACAATTGGAGTAAGAATGATGCATCATCAACAAAAAGGATTTGTAATTGGACAACCTGATGAAACTATTGGTTTGGTAAGGTTAGAAAACTCATTTTTTGCTTACGATAAAATAACTATTAAGAATATTGAATATGTAAATAGCAGATATCAAATCATCACATTCAATGAAAAATTACCATCAGCATTAAAAGTTGGAGATTTAATTGAAAACTTAGATGGGTACCCAGAATTGTTAGTCAAAAATTGTAAAATTCAAAACAATAGAGCAAGAGGGTTGTTAATTTCTAATCCTGTAAAAACAGTAATTGAAAATAATTTTTTTAGTACAGAGATGGAAGCTATTTTAATTCCTGTGGAAAGTGGGCATTGGTTTGAATCTGGCAATGCAGCAAATGTTGTTATTAGAAATAATGTTTTTCAAGACAATCAGCATAGTGGATTTAACCGAGGTGTTATCCGTTTTGCAACAGATGATGATAATGAAAATATTGCTTTCAAAAATATTGAAATAACAAATAATACTTTCAATCAATTTGATAATTTAATATTACAAATTACCAATACAGACGGATTCGTTTTTTCTGGAAATACGATAACCAATTCAGGTACCTTTCCGCGATTACATCCAAGCAATCCAGCAATTACAATTAATTCATCAAAAAACATAACTTTTAAGAACAATAACTACACAGGAAAAGCAAGTGAAATAATAGTATCAGACAATAAAACACAAGTAACATTCAATTAACAAAAAAAGGAAACAAATATTAACAAATAAAAATTAACCCATGAAATTAAAACTTTTTTTAAAAAACAAAATTTTACATTACAGTATTCTAAGCTTATTTGCTATTCTGTTCTGTAATTTTGATGTAAGTGCACAAAAAATTACCATAAAAGGTAACGTTACAGATAGTGCAGATGGTACTCCATTACCTGGGGTTTCTGTAGTTGTTAAAGGAACAAAAACAGGGGTTTCAACAGATTTTGATGGTAATTATTCCATTAAAGCTGAAATAGGAAAAACTTTGATTTTTGCTTATTTAGGAATGCAAAATAAGGAAGTAAGAATTACAAATAATCAATTAAATGTTTCTTTAGATTCTGATACAGAATCTTTAGATGAAATTGTTGTAATTGGTTATGGTACTGTTAAGAAAAAAGAATTAACAGGTGCAGTAGCTCAAGTAAAATCTGAAGATATAGCACAATTTATAACTACAGATGTTGCTTCTGCTTTACAAGGGCAAGTTGCGGGAGTTTCAATTGTTACTAACTCAGGAGAACCAGGAGACCAATCTAGTATTCAAATTAGAGGTGTAACTTCAATAACAGGTTCTAATAATCCATTATGGGTTGTAGATGGTATACCTCAAGTAGGTAATCCTGGCTTAAATATGAATGAAATTGAAACCATAGATGTATTAAAAGATGCTGCATCTACTGCTGTTTATGGTTCTAGAGGTGCTGCTGGTGTTATTTTGGTAACTACAAAAAAAGGTGAATCTGGTGTTGTAAAAGCAAATTTTAAACATTCTTATGGTATTCAAGTTTTAAGTCAACAAGCTCCTTTAATGAACGCAACTGAGCAAATAGCATTTGAAAGAGTTAAAGAAACATTAGGACTAGCAAATCATATTTCAATTTTAGACAATAATCCAACATGGTATGACAACAATCATGACTTTAGTAATTATGTGTTAAATGATGCTGCAGCAACTACAAATTATTCTTTAAATGTTTCTGGCGGTTCAGACAATTTAACATATAATTTTTCTGGAGGATATTTAGGTACGGAAGGTTCATTGGTGAATTCTTCTTTAAAGAGATATAACGCACGTACTTCCACTAGTTTTACAACAGAAAACTGGAAAATCAATACAAGTATTGCTTTGACTATTGATAAAAATGAACGACCAAACAATGGTTTACTTACAACTGCAAGTCGTTATGCACCTTATTTTCCATTAATTGACCCAAATTCAAGTGCGATATTCACATCAGATGATGGACCTGTAACAACACCTCTAAATAATTTAGCACAAACTATTAAAAGAGAAAATACAATTCGTAGAGATGTAGTAAATGGAAGTTTAGATATTACACGAAAGATAACAGAGGACTTAAGTGTAAATTCAAGAATTGGTGTATCTCTAAATAATATATTACAAAAACAATTTACTCCTGCATACACATTAGTAAACCCTGATGATTTAGATGATGTAGAAACTGATCCAACCAAGAGTTTTGTAAATAGTGAAACAAGCAGATTATCTAAGTTTAGTTGGGATGCAAGTTTAAATTATAAAAAGAAAATAGGAGAACATACATTTGGATTGTTAGGAGCAATAACTTTAGAAGAAGATACTTTTGAAGGTTTCTTTGGTCAGAAACAAGGAGTTTCTGATAATGCTATTTCTGTATTAAACACAGCACTTATAAACCCAATTACTAACAATTTAGCAGGTTATACAATTAAACGTGTTGGTACTTTAGGTAGGTTACAGTACAACTATAAAGGGAAATACTTATTTTCAGCTTTAGCACGTTATGATGGTTCTTCTCAATTTGGACCTAAAAATCGTTGGGGTGTATTTCCTTCCGCTTCTGCAGCATGGAATGTTTCAGATGAAAACTTTTGGGACCCTTTAAAAAGTGTTGTAAACAATTTTAAAATAAGAGCAAGTTATGGTGAAGTTGGTTATGATGAAATACCATCTTATGGATTTAGTAGTACAATTGGTCAAGCAGCAGATTATATTTTTTCTGATGTTGATGGTTCTTACAATAATGGAACGGCAATTAGAGATTATGCAAATGAAGGATTAAAATGGGAAACATCAAAATCTATTAATTTAGGTATAGATTTAGCTTTTTTAAGAAATAAATTTGTATTGAGTGCAGAATATTACAATACAAAAAAAGAAGATATGTTATTAAGAGTTGTACTACCAAGTTCTACTGGTGCATTTAACCAAACAGGTAATGCTCCTTTTGATATTTTTGATCATACAAATGTAATTGTAAACGTTGGTAATATGACCAATCAAGGTTTTGAAGTTGCAGCAAGATATAATGCAAAAATAGGGCAGAGTAACTTAAGATTGAATGCTACTTTTTCTAAAAATATAAATGAAATTACAAATCTTAATGGTGATACTGAATTTATTAATACTACCAACTCAAGTTTAGTAACTGGAGATACTCAAAACTCATTAATTACACGTTTTGCAAAAGGATATGAAGCTGGTGCTTTCTTTATTTACAAAACAGATGGAGTTATACAAACTGATGTTGAATTGGCTGAATACCAACAATTAGGAGGTAGATCTGGTGCTAAGAAAGGAGATTTAAGATATGTAGATACAGATGGTGACGGAGATATAGATGCAGATGATAAAGTTTATAGAGGAAGTGGACTACCAGATTTTGAAATCGGTTTTAATATGAATTGGCGTTATAAAAATTTCGATTTAGCAATGAATTGGTTTGCAAGTGTTGGTGCAGAAATTATGAATGGTAACAAGGCAGTAAGTTATATTGCTGGTCGTCATCCAGATTTAAGTAATATTTGGACAGAAAGTAACCCAACTTCTAATATACCTAACTGGAGTGGTGCAAAAGGAGATTTTAATCATAATGGAAACACTGACTATTGGTTAGAAAATGGAGATTATTTAAGATTAAAATTAATTACATTAGGATATACTTTACCAAAAGATGTATTAGAAAAAATAAATGTTACTAATTTAAAACTATATGTTTCCGCTCAAAACCCAATTACAATTACTGGTTATGATGGATACGATCCAGAAATAGGTGGTAACGTATCAAGAAGAGGTCTAGATGTTTCTAGATATCCTATATCTGCATTATACAGTTTAGGTGTTAACATAGGATTTTAATAAATAAAAACGAATAAAATGAAAAATTTTAAAAATAAATTAATTGTTTTGATTGTAATTGCTAGTTTTTTACAATCGTGTAGCGAATATGTAGAAGAGGCAAATCCTAACGAGGCGTCTTCAGATACGTATTGGGTGGATCTTGATCAATCTGACGCAAGTTTAACAGGTGTTTATGGTGGTATGTTAGATACTTTTATTGTAAATCCTTGGGCAGAATCTTGGCGTTCTGATTTAGGTATTGTTTCTGCTCTTAGAACTGGAAATCCGAATGCAAGAGTTGTACCTATTTATACACATACTTATAATTCTGGAAGTTTTAATATTCATAGACAGTGGAATGCTTTGTATCAGGTTATATATAGAGCAAACCAATTAATTACTGGTTTAGAAAATATGGATGTTACTTTAAAAAGTAACACTCGTTGGACTGAGCAAATGGGGCAAGCAAGACTTTTAAGAGGTATGTGTCATTTTTATTTACATGCTATTTACAACAAAGGAGAAATTATTATTAGAGACAAAGTTCCAGGAATTATAGAGGAGTTTAATAAGTCTACCTCTAGTTCAGCAGAAGTTATCACATTTTTTAGAGATGATTTACTGTATGCATACAATAACCTTCCTCATTCTTTTGATGAAAAATCTAGAGTAGATAAAGGAGTTGCTGCTACTATATTAGGGACAAGTCATTTGTATGAAAAAGAATATGGTTTAGCCATAGGTTATTTTAATGAAATTATTAACAATCAAGCTGCTTATGGTTATGCACTTTTAACAGGAGAAGATGTTAAAAAAATGTATACAGAAGCTGGTGCATTTAACTCAGAATCTATTTTTGAAATTAATTATTCTTTAGCACAAAAAATAGAGGAATCTCAATGGTATGAAGAAAGTTTTTCTAATAGAAATGCCAGATATTCAGCACCTAATGGTACAGGTGGTGGAGCTCCAGAACATACAGTTGCTGCAGCTTGGTTAACAGAAGCATATTCAACAGAATCTTTAGATCCTTTAGATCCACGTAATACGGTTGTAGGTCATAATGGTAGAGATAGAGTAGCTGATAATATCTCTTTAAGAGCATCTTCCATGATTGCATTGGTAAATGATGAACATACAGAGTATTATCAATCTTCTACTGCTGCTATTAGAGAAAGTTTTAATAAACAGAAAATTTCATTTTTTAAGCAACATACAAATCATGATATTGCAGTTCATGAGAAAGATACAGGTGTTTCACCATGGAAATCGGGAAAGAATGTAACTATAAATCGTTTGGCAGATATTTATTTAATGAGAGCAGAATGTTATTTAGAAGATGGAGGTAATGTTACAGCAGCATTAAGTGATATTAATACAATTCGTGCACGTTGGGGATTAGCATTATTAGGGCCTGTAGTTGATGGAAGTAAAACATATATAGCTAATGAATCTGTAACAGGTTTGCCTTTTACAGACGAAAATACTCTAAGAAAACAGTTAAGACATGTAGAAAGACCTTTAGAATTAAATGTACAAGGCGTTTCATCTAGAAATATAGATTTAAGAAGGTGGGGTAATGCTCAAGCAAGATTTGCAGAATTGGCTGGTATTAAATATTACCTTGATAAATATACTTATGTTAATGCAACTGGAGCAAATAAGGTTAGAAACAATAGTTTGTTAACTAGAACTGTTACCACTAAAGAATTATATGCAAGTGGTAAAAATGAATTTGAAGACGCTGCAGCAAATTACAGCGATCTAAATGATTATTTACCAATTCCACTTACAGAAACGGATTATAATTCAAATGTGAATTAAAAAACATATTCCCATCTTTTTTAAGGTGGGAATATTGTTTTAACAATTAAATAAAAAATACAATAATGAAAATAGTTAAATTATTTTTTTTACTAATTTTCATGATTGGTTGCAAAAATCAATCTGAGAAAAAAGTAGCAAAAGAGTCTGACCAGAAACCAAACATCGTAGTTATTTATTTAGATGATTTAGGTTATGGAGACGTAAGTTCTTATGGAGCAACAGCATTTAAAACACCGAACATAGATGCTTTAGCAAACGGAGGTATAAAATTTACAAATGGCTATGCATCTTCTGCAACTTGTACACCAAGTAGATATGCTTTATTAACAGGTATGTATCCTTGGCGTAATAAAAAAGCAAAAATTTTACCAGGAACTGCACCTTTATTAATTAGCACGGAACAACAAACCTTACCTAAATTATTGAAGAAACAAGGCTATCAAACAGGAATTGTAGGTAAATGGCATTTAGGTTTAGGAACTGGTGTTGTTAATTGGAATGAAACAGTTTTACCGGGGCCTAATCAAGTTGGGTTTGAAATTTCTTACATTATGGCAGCTACTCAAGATAGAGTACCAACTGTGTATATAAAAGATGGAAACGTAGTTGGTTTAGATAAGAATGACCCTATAGAAATCAATTATAAAGAAAATTTTGAAGGTGAGCCAACAGCAATTTCTCATCCAGAAATGTTAACTATGAAATGGCATCATGGACATAACAACAGTATTGTAAATGGTATTGGTAGAATTGGTTATATGAAAGGTGGAGAAGCTGCAAAATGGAAAGATGAAGACATGGCAGATCACTTTTTAGAAAAGGCACAAGCTTATGTAAAAACGCATAAAGAAAAACCTTTCTTTTTATACTATGCAATGCAACAACCTCACGTGCCAAGAACTCCACATCCAAGATTTGTAGGGACATCTGGTTTAGGACCAAGAGGAGATGTAATTGTAGAAGCAGATTGGGCAGTTGGTGAATTTATGAAAACTTTAAAAGAAGAAGGTTTGTTAGAAAACACATTAGTTGTTTTATCTAGTGATAATGGACCTGTTTTAAATGATGGTTATTATGATGATGCTGTAGAAAAAATTGGAAATCACGATCAAAACGGTGGTTTAAGAGGTGGGAAGTACAGCATTTTTGAAGCTGGAACAAGAGTCCCTTTTATTACCTATTGGAAAGGGAAAATTCAACCAGGAACTTCAGAAGCACTAGTTTGTCAAATGGATTTATTAGCATCATTAGCAAATTTAACAGGAACTTCGGAAGCATCTACAGACAGTAAAGATTTACTAAATACTTTTTTAGGAACTGCAAATATTGGAAGAGATAATTTAGTTATAGAAGCAACTTCCAGAACTGCTTTAAGAAGTGGAGATTGGGTTATGATTCCTGCGTATAAAGGTATTAATTTTAGAAAAAAAGTAGGTATTGAAGTAGGAAGTTTTCCTATGTTTCAATTATATAATCTAAAAGATGATATTGGTCAAAAAAATAATTTAGCGGAATCTAATCCAAAGAAATTAGCTGAAATGATAGAACAATTTGAAGCGATAAGAGGAAAAGAATATAGCTTAAATGTGAAGGATATAAAGTTTAGATAGATTTAAACTGTGGAATTGTTTAATCGTTAGTATGTCTGTTTTTATAGTCATTTAGAGTATCAAATCCTGCAAGATTTTAAAAACCTTGTAGGTATGTTTTTATAGCGATAAAAGCCAATTATAAAATGAGTAAAGAATTAAAATATTTACAAATAATTCTATGTTTTTTACTAATTTCTTGCAATTCCTCGAAAGAAAATAAAAAGAATAAAATAATAACTGATACTAAAAAACCAAACATCATTTACATTTTAGCAGACGATATGGGAATTGGAGATTTAGGTACTTATGGTCAAACGATTATACAAACACCAAATCTAGATAAGTTAGCTTCTAAAGGAATGAAGTTTACACAGCATTATAGTGCAGCTGTTTGTGCTCCTTCTCGTTCAACATTAATGACTGGTCAACATACTGGTCATACTCCAATAAGAGGCAATAGACAATTTGTAAAAAATAAAGAAGGTCAAGTTCCACTTCCTGCAAGTACAATAACACTTGCGGAAATCTTAAAAGAAAGTGGTTATGTTACTGGTATGTTTGGTAAATGGGGATTAGGTTTTGGTGAAGGAGATCCAAACAATCAAGGTTTTGATGAATTCTATGGCTATAACTGTCAACGTTTAGCACACCGTTATTATCCACCATATTTGAATCACAATCAAAAAAGAGATTCTTTAAAAGGGAACGATTGGACAAATACAGTAACCTATGCTCCAGATAAAATTCAAGAACATAGACTTCAATTTTTAGAACAAAATAAGAATAAACCATTCTTTGCGTATATTCCTTTGGTGTTGCCACATGCAGAAATTATTTCACCTAACGATTCAATTTTTAAAATGTATAATGGTAAATTTAAAGAAACACCTTATACGGTAGATAATAAATATACGTCAGATTATGGTCCAGATATTGTGCATTATGAATATGCATCTGTAAAAAAACCTAAAGCAACCTATGCTTCAATGATTACTAGAATTGATGCCTATGTTGGGCAAATTGTAGATAAAGTAAACGAGTTAGGTATTGCAGAAAACACCATTATAATGTTTGCTAGCGATAATGGTCCTTCACCAGAAGGAGGAACAAATCCAGATTTCTTTAATAGTAATAGTCATTTTAGAGGTTATAAAAGAGATTTATATGAAGGTGGAATTAGAGCTCCTTTTATTGCTGTTTGGCCAAACAAAATTGCAGAAGGTTCAATAACAAATCATGTTTCTACTTTTTGGGATGTTCTACCCACTTTATCGGCAATTACAAATTCTAAAACTCCAGACAATATTGATGGAATTTCATTTTTACCAACTTTATTAGACAAAGAAAATCAGGAAAAACATTCACATTTATATTGGGAATACAATGTAAAAGGAGGAAGAAAAGCAATACGAAAAGACAATTGGAAAGGAGTTTGGCATAATATAAATAGAAAAGGAAAAAAGAAAGGTTCTTTTGAATTATATGATTTATCAAAAGACATTTCAGAAACAACAGATATTGCTTCTCAATTCCCTATGGTTGCAAAAGAATTACAAAAATTGATGAAGGCATCAAGGTCTTCATCAGAATTATTTCCATTTAAACAAATATAATAAAGATATGAAATCTTCAAAAACGATACCTTTTTTGTTTTTCTTTTTAATGTTTTTACAAAGTTCATTTGGGCAATTAGAACAAACAGCTTTAGATAAAATTACGGAATTAAATGCACTAATTACACAAGCAGAAAACGCTGGTTTAGATGTTTTAAAGGAAAAAATGACGGTAAGAACTGCTGAGGTATTTTTAGACTTCGCTAATTGGGATGAAAATAATATAGCAGAAAACACTTCTTATTATGAGTTAGTTCCTATTTATGAAGGTAATGCAGCACAAATGGCAACAGATCTTCCAAATTTTGAACGTAATGAAGTCATCTTAATGTTAGATGAAGCTATTATAATTATAAATGAAGTAATTGCAGGTACTATTATTCGTAAACCTTCATTAATTATAGATTGGGAAAACATCTCTATAACTGATAACAAAGTATTGTTTAATAGTAAACCTGTATTTCTATCAGATTATACTTGGAGGCCTTCAACTACTGAATTGAACGGTTTTTTTGGTCATAAAGATGGGTATTACATGACACCTTCAGATATAGAAGATGCAGATGGAAAAATAAAAAATTATGTTGTAAATGAATTACAAACTAAGCCTAATGGTAGATTTGGTAGTATCTTTTTAAACCACAAAAGTCCACCTCAATGGGCAAAAAATAAGTACGATAATTTTACTTTAGGAGGAACTTTATATACTGAATATGATATAGACAATCCTGGGGCAAGAGAAATGCAGGGGTTTTTGTTAGATGGTTGCGTACCCTTAATGGCAGGTAAAAACTATACAAAAATGGGGTATTTGCTCACCAACGAACCGCATTGGAATACGATTGCGGATACTTGGGAAGCACATTCTGTATCAGAATATACAAATGAAAAATTTAGAACTTGGCTTTCTAATAAGCATACTTCAATTTCTAATTTAAATTCTTTATGGAATACTAATTTTGCTAATTTTGATGCGGTAACTATTGAAATCCCTATCCAAGCGAACTTACAAGGAACGCCAATTTGGTATGATTGGATGACCTTTAATATGTTTCGTGTAACAGATTGGTTTACTTTTTTGAAAAATAAAATTCAAGAAAACGATGCAGATGCCAAAACACATATTAAAATAATGCCACATTTATGGTCTGATAATCCTAAAGATAGTGGTATCGATTTAGAAGCGTTAACGAGACTTACAGAAATTATAGGAAATGATGCTAAAAGTTGGAATTCTCATATGTGGGGACCAACTGAAGATTGGGAAGATACCTATTCTTTTCATTGGAGTGAGTTAAGTATGTCTTACGATTTTATGAAATCTGTAAGTCCTAATAAAATTATTTACAACTCAGAATCTCATTACCTTTCCACAGGTAAGTTTAGAGATTTATATCTAAAGCCATCCTATGCAAGAGCGTCTTATTGGTTAGCGTATGTATCTGGAATGAATATTTCGCAGACGTGGTTTTGGGCAAGACAAGCGGATGGTTCAGTTAGAAATAATGCAGGAAAAGGATATGCAGGTTCTAATAATCAACAACCAAGAATTATAAATGAAGTAGAAGCTACAGTTATAGACTTAAATGCGAATGCGGAAGATGTTTATGCTTTACAACAGCTAAAGAAACCATTAAGAATCTTTTACTCTAAAACTTCAGCAATAAACAAAACAGATCATTTAGATGACGTTTATGATTTATATGAGTCTATGTATTTTGATGGAACTCCAATTGGTTTTGCTACAAAAGGGATTCTAGAAGAACAGAATAATAGTGATTGGAATGCAATTTTAGTGTATAAAACTGAATTTGTTACCGTTGAAGAATTGAATTCTTTGCAGACATATTTAGACAATGGAGGAACTATTATTTTAGATACAGAAAGTCTTCATAAAAATGAGTATGGTGTTAATCATAGACAAAGATTGAATGCCAGTAATGGAACAATAATTCCAACTTCAACAATAGAAAACATAAAAAGCACAGCATTTAATTTATTATTAGATAACAATGAATTACCAAATTTAATACTATCGGAAACCAACAGTTTAAACATAAAAGGTTGTTTTTCTAGAACGATATCAAAAGAGAATGGAACAGAAGTTATTACTATTGTAAACTTAGGAAAAGAAAGTACACAAGTAAATTTATCATACAGAAATGCTGCGGTTATTAGTGCTATAACAAATTTATTAAATGGTAAAAATGTAGCTTCAACTTTTACAATGGAGAAAGATGCTGTTTTATTATTGGAAGTAGCAAAAAACACCTTGTCTGTTGATGATATTACTAGTGATGGATTTAGGTATTATCCAAACCCAACATCAGGAATCGTAAATTTTCAAGCCAATAAAACAATTGAAAACCTAACTATCTATAATTCTTTGGGTCAAGAAATTAAAAAAATAACTGCTTCAAATAAGAATGTACAAATAGATGTAAGTAGTTTTCATAAAGGAGTCTATTTTATTGAATTGAATATTGAAGGTTCAATAAAAAAAGTTTCAATAATTAAAGATTAAAAGTAAATTGCAAAAAAAAAAAATAAAAATACATTTAATTAATATAAACAAACCATGCAAATAGTAACTTTTTTAGGCTTTACAATATTGGTAGCAGTCATCGCATATTTAAAAACAAGAAATACAGAAGAATCGTCTTCAGACGGTTATTTTTTAGGAGGAAGAAGCTTAACAGCAGGTGTAATTGCAGGGTCATTATTGCTTACGAATCTCTCTACAGAGCAAATTGTAGGATTAAATGGTGCAGCTTATCAAAGCGGATTGTCTGTAATGGTTTGGGAAACATTAGCAGCCATTGCAATGGTTGTTACTGCGATGTTTTTATTACCTAGATATTTAAAAGGGGGGCTAACGACAGTACCAGGTTTTTTAGCAAAACGTTTCGATGTTACCACAAAAACACTCACTTCTGTTTTATTCCTTTCAGGGTATGTCGTGGTTTTACTTCCAGTAATTTTATATTCAGGATCATTGGCTATTAGTGGTATGTTTGATGTACCTTCATTATTAGGAGTTACACATACACAGTCTATTTGGATTTGCGTTTGGGGAATAGGGATCATTGGTTCTATTTATGCTGTTTTTGGTGGATTGAAAGCCGTTGCAGTATCGGATTCAATTAATTCAATCGGATTATTAATTGGAGGGATTTTAATTCCAATTTTTGGTTTAATGATGATTGGTGATGGAAGTATTTTAGAGGGTTTGAATACACTTACTACAGAAAATCCAGAGAAGTTTAAATCTATGGGTGGTCCAACAGATCCGGTACCATTTTATACCATTTTTACAGGAATGATGTTAGTACAATTATTTTATTGGGGAACAAACCAGCAAATTATTCAAAGAGCATTAGGCGCCAAAGATTTAAAAGAAGGTCAAAAAGGACTATTATTAGCGTCATTTATAAAAATATTAGGTCCAATAATCGTTGTTTTACCAGGTTTAATAGCCTTTCATTTGTTTCAAGGAAATTTAGAAAGTGCAGACAGTGCATATTCAGAATTAGTAAGAAAAGTATTGCCTGGTGCTTGGGTTGGTTTCTTTGCAGCTGTATTGTTTGGTGCTATTTTGAGTTCATTTAATAGTGTTTTAAATAGTTCAGTTACACTTTTTGGAATTGATGTTTATAAAGAACATATTAATAAAGATGCAGATGAAAAAACAGTCGTAAAATATGGGAAAACCTTTGGCGTTATTTTAGCCATTGCTGCTATGTTTATAGCACCATTAATTGCAAATGCAGGTAGTCTATTCGATTATTTACAAGAAATTAATGGTATTTATAGTATTCCTATTTTCTCTATTATTATTGTTGGTTATTTAACAAAACGTGTACCAGCAATTGCTGCCAAAATAGGGTTGGTTTCTGGATGCTTGTTGTATATAATTAGTCAGTTTTTTATGCAACCACATTTTGTTGAAACTGCTTTAACATCTGCAAAAGCAAAAGGTATCACAGATGTTGCTGAATTAGCTTTAGTTGAAGCGCAAGCGTACCCTCACTTTTTAGATGTTATGGCAATATTATTTTTATTAAACGTAGTAATAATGTTAGTTATTGGTAAGATAAAACCAAGAGATGAGGCTTTTGTTCAAGAATACACAAAACAAGTAGATATAACGCCTTGGAAATATACAACACAAACAGGAATTGCCATTTGTGCAATTGTTATAGGTGTTTATATTTATTTTGCTTAAAATTTTATAGACCTCACAGGTTTTTAAAATCTGTGAGGACTCAGAGAAAGTATAGACCCAAATATTTTTATCTAAAATTAAAAAAGATGTTTCATAATTTTCGGAGAGTTTTTGTTTTAGTTACAGCACTTTTGCTATTTAGTGTTAGTAGTGCATCGAGTAAATTAAATACAATAAATGTTGACAAACCAGTAACGAGTATTGAAACAGGTTTTACAATTACTAAAGTAAGAACGGCTAAAAATAAAGGGAAGACCTATGTTGTTGCTAGTAGTTATGAGGGTACTCTTTTAGGTGTTTCTTATAATGGAGAAACACTATGGAAAAATAAACTTTCTGGTTTTATGAACCACGATATCTGGGCAGGAGATATTAATAATGATGGAATAGACGAGATTCTTGCTGCCAATGCAGATGGTGCTGTTTATTGTTTAAATAATAAAGGAGAATTATTTTGGAAGTTTAAACAAAATGATGCGCCTATGTATGCTGTTTCTGTGGTTAAAAAAGACGGTAAAGCATATGTAGTTTGTGGAGGTTATGATAATAGTTTTTACTACGTGTCTGCTAAAGGTGAGTTGATAAGTGAAATAGCTTCTAAAACATATTCTGTAGAACATCCAAAAAGTAAAGCAAAAAAGAGTTTACCACCAAAAGGTTTGCATTTAACTAACTTTTTAAGACCTGCAAAACTAGCGAATGGTAAAGAAATACTAGTAGTTCATGGGGTTCATAATAGTATGAACGGTAATGGTACGGTGTATTTTTTCAATCCTTTAGAAAAATTGCCTTACAAAACTATTAAAATTAAAAAAAGAGGGCCTTATGGAGATGTGAAAATAGGCAATATAAATGGTAGTTATGAGGTGTTAATGGGACGTGTAGGTGCACAAGCAAAAGGAATGCATTTTACAAAAATCAGTGTAAACAATCCTCAAGAACAGTCTTTTGTAGATTTTAAACATGCTAAAGACAAGAAATCTTTAAAGAGAGGAATGTACCGTGTAATTCAAACTGATGTTTTTGATAATATAGGAAAGCCCGCTTATGTAACTTTATTTGGAAGTAATCTTTTAATCCATACTATTGGAGATAAAGATGCTGATGCAGAAGTAGTACCAACTCGATTTTCGTATAACGATATGTATAAAGATCCTAATGCAAATACGTTAATTCTTGCGAGCGCACAAAGTGGAGGTAGTGCGATTCATATTATCAATTTTGATAATGCAAACTGGAAACAAAAATTTTCAAAATTAAACCCTCCAGGGAAGATTCAGACTATTTTAGCGAACTCTAAAGCTATAAAAGACAATTTAAAAAAATTTAAAAAACCTTCTTATCAAAAAGAATCTGCAACCGTTTACTTTATGTCTGAACGCAGAAAGAAGGCTGGAGTAGGAGCTGCTATAGATAAGATTGAAGCTAAATATGATAATCCAATATTCTTAACGGGCGGTAATTTTGATAAAGAAAATTGGGATCGTTCTGCAATGCCAAGCGAGATTTACAAAAACAAGCGTGATCGTAGAATGAAATACAGGCTAAGTCAAGAAGAAGCTTTAGAGATTATCAAAAAAAAGCATGAAAAGTCTAATGGCAAAGGAATTTCATATTGGGGAGGACATGGTAATGATCCTTATATGTATCAAGTTGAAACGACTAGAAAAGGTTTTGATATTGCTAACGGAAACAAGACCGTTATTATTTATCCAGAGGTAGAAGATCATTCTGAAGCGTTCAATTTTGTAATGAAAGATTTAATATTACCATTGGCAGATTATGGTAAAACAAGAAATGCGAGTTTGTACTTACGAAACAAACATTTATTCTGGCAATCAAGCGTTTACATGGATAAATGGAAACCTTTGTTATCTGGAAAATATGCGAGTGTATTTGTACCAGCAATGGAGGAAACTACAGATAAATCTATGGAGTTAAGTTTTACTTCTCGATTGGGTTTATGGTCTAGTGGTGCTGTAGATAGTTGGGGAGCACGTTGTGCAAGAGACAATACGAGTTTCGATCGTTTACGTCAGCATTCAAACCAAACTTTACCAAATCACTTTTTAAGAACTATGGTGTATACTATTTCAAGTGGTGCACAGTATATAGATAATTTCCCTGTAGATCAAGAGTATATGAGTTTGTTGTGGGATTTAGTAGCGCAAGGTGTGATATACGTACCAAAGCGTTCAGAAATTTTAAGCTTTTCTCCAGTACATCTTAGTATCAACAATCCAAATGTAGATTATTTAGAGGAAGCAAGCAATGTGAAATGGCTTACTTTTTATGATAAAAATAGCGATAATAATGAAGAATTTGCTTTTAGTAGATTGAATGGTACTTGGCCAGGAGCTCCATTAACAGCATGGGATTTTTCTAGATATGCTGCGGGTAATACAGAAAGACGTTTAAACTTTATTCCGAAGTACAACAACGGAATGGTTTTAATAACTGCACCACAAAACGGTGTGTTTGCAGATAAGGAAGCGGTTAGAAAACCGTTGGTTGAAAATATACATCCTTGGTATAAAAATATTTTAAAAGAATACCATACCGATGGAAAAAACTACATGTCAGCAGACGGAAATGAGACTTATAAACCAAAAGAATATTATAAAGTAATAGAAAACCAGATTAAAGAAAGTGCTGCTTTAATACCAGTTACAGTTTCTGGAGATGTAGGTTGGGTAGTTGCACAAATTTCACCAAAACATTTAAGATTAACCCTTGTGCAAAATGGATATATCAATCCCAATAAAGCAATAGCAACGGTTAAGATTAACAATATTAAAGTTGACAAAATTCAAGATATTTTAAATAAAGAAGAATTTAAAGTAAATGCAAATTCAGAAATTGAAATAAAAATCCCTTTAGGTGGTTTTCGTTTTATAGATATTGAGTTAAAAGAAGAACTTTAGAAATTATTTAAACACTGGTATTATTTGCTAACAGATTAATTAAAATACCAAAAATCATAGATTTTTGGTGTTTTTTTATAAAATTAAAAACTACATCATGAAAAAAAGTATGTACCTTTTTGTACTATTGATTATAGTTTCTTGTACAACAACAAAAAAAACAGTTGAAAAAAATGCAGATATCTCTATTGTTTTATTAGCGGGTCAATCGAATATGGCAGGCGCAGGTAATTATGATGAATTAGACGATGCTATCAAAAAAAGAATTGAAGACGTTTCTAATAGAGTTTCATTAGTTTCTAATGGTAAAAAAATAGCACCGTTATCTTATTTTAAGAACAAACCAACTGAAAAATACAATTTTACAAAACGTTTTGGACCAGAGTTAATGTTAGGTTTAACATTGGGAGAAAAATATCCAAATAAAAAGTTTTTATTGATAAAACGTTCTCAAGGTGGTACTGCTTTATACGGAGCTTGGAATCCTAATTGGACAGCAGAAAAAGCAAAAGCTGTAGAGAAATCGAAGAAGCAAAATGTTAAATTATACCCGCAACATTTAGAAGACATTCATCAAAATTTAAGACTTCTTAAAGAGCAAGGTAAAACCTATAAAATAATAGGGCTTGCTTGGATGCAAGGTGAAAACGATGCTGCAAGAGAAATTAGTGCTACAACGTATAAAGAAAATTTAAAAGTACTTGTTGATAGTTATAGAAGCGAATTTAATGTAAAAGAACTGCCTTTTATTATTGGTCAAATCAACTCAAATTATGGTAAGTTTAGAAATATAGGTTCAAAAATGGTAAGATCATTTATGGAAGAAGTTGCAAACGAAGATAAAAACGCACGTATTATAAAAACATCTATGGATCGGTCTTGGTCAGATTTCCCAAAGCATACAGATAATGTTCATTACAATGCAGAAGGTCAAAAAAGACTTGGTATTGCTTTTGCAGAGAGATTAATAGCACTTTTACATTAAACATTTCTATTGTAATAAAGTCTAAAAAATATACAATCTATTAAACATGAAACTAAAAATCACATTATTCTTACTATTAGTATCTTCAATAACAATATCACAAACTGTAAAAATACCGAAGAACAATCATTTTTATAACCCAGTTATAAAAGCATATCAAGTAGAAATTTCTGAACCTAAAGGAATAGAAGATTCAAAATTCATTCAAGATGCAATAGATAATATACACAACAAAGGCGGAGGTATTTTAAAAATAAATGCAACTAAAAATAATTTTGTGTATACAATTACAAATGAAATTGAAATTAAATCAAATGTTCATATAAGAGTATCACCTTTAGTTGTTTTTAAAGGGAAAAGCCCTAAAGTTTTAAAGTTTTTTTCAGTTGGTAAACAACAAAAAGGAGAAATTGAAAATATTAGCTTAACAAGTTCAGATAATAGTAATTCTTTTACTTTCGATTTTACGAACAGAATTGCTGGTGAAGATAGAAATGGAGGAACAATAGCAGTTGCTCTTGGAGGTGTAAGCAATTTTAAACTTGCCAATTTTAAGGTTTTAGATAATAATACTCGTTTTTCATCAATTACTATGAATTTACAAAAATTTTCGAAGAACAAGTACTTATTCTCCAAAAATGGAATTTTAGAGAATATTGAAGTTGTAAATGCTCATTATGGTTATGGAGTTGTACAATGTCAAGCATCTTATAATATTTTGTACAGAAACTTAAAAGGAGAAGGAGGTGCAGCTTTACGTTTAGAAACAGGTGCAGTTCATAATGCATATTTGGAAGATAAAAATGTTAAGATTGATGAAAATTATGCTGAAAAAATATATTGTAAAAATGGTCAGGCTGGTGTAACACTTTCTCCACATACAATAATTAATGGTAAAGTTTTTATAAATGATGTTACTACTGAAAGTTGTGAAACAGGACTGATTATAGCTGCTGGTTTTTTAAGCAAAAAGAAAAAACAGAGAGATAATGCAGGGAATGCAATCAATGGACATAAATATGGTGTTTTTAATTCCGAATCTATCATCTCTAATGTGAAAGTTGTTTATGGAGAGAACGCCCAGTTAAGAGGTAGTAGAAGAGGTTTTGTGCCTTGTAATCAAAGAGAATTGGTTAGTGGTGTTAGAAATGAAGATGAAGAAAGTTTTAAAGGACCTTCAGTTGGAGGGATTATTTATTTTGCAAAAAAAGGTACAGATGCTGCAAAAGGATATTATACAATTCATACACCCAATTTAGAATTGAAAAACTTTCCTACAGAAAATAAAGAAATTATTATTAGCAACAAAGATTTTTTCAAAAACTGCGCTATTCAATTTAAAAAAGTGAGTGCTAAAGTAAAAAAGCATATTAGCAAAAAGAAAGGAAAAAAGAAAAATTAGCTTTCTTACATAGTTGCAATTTCTTACAAACGATAACATCTAAGAAACTCAAAGACGCATCATCTTTAAAAAATAGCATTTAATTAGATGTTTAAAATTATAATGATCATGAAATTTTATTTTAAACTCATAATGTTAATTATTCTCACTTTTACATTAAGTATTAGTGGGCAAAACTTTCAAGAAAAACCAAATGTATTATTCATTATGGTAGATGATTTGAATGATTGGGTAGGTGCTTTTGGAGTAAACTCTCAAGTAAAAACTCCAAACATAGATGCACTTGCAGCAAAAAGCACCATTTTTAAAAATGCCTATTGTTCTGCACCTTTATGTAATCCATCTAGAACGAGTATTATGACTGGTTATAGACCCTCTACAACAGGTGTTTACGGAAATTCAGAACACTTCAGAGACCAAAAAGGTTTTAAAAATACAGTAACAATTCCTCAATATTTCGAAAAAAATGGATACAAAACTGCAGCAGCAGGTAAAATTTTTCATAACCCAAGAGGAAACGCAAAACAACCAAAACCAGGAAGTGATCCAGGTTCTTTTCAACAAGAAAGAAGAGGTGGTTTAGGAGGAACTTTTCCTGATAAGAATGACAAACAATCTCATGGTTTAAATCTTAAAAAATATGGAGTAAAAGGTTCTTTTTTAAGGTCTTTTGATTGGTTTCCTGTCGATGTCCCATTAGAAGATAATAACGATTTTAAATCTGCGGATTATGCATCAAAATTTTTACAACAAAAACACGATAAACCTTTCTTTTTAGCCTGTGGAATTTTTAGACCTCATTTACCTTGGTTTGCGCCGAAACAATTTTTTGACATGTATAATTTGGAGGATATTCAACTTCCAAAAACGATGAAAGATGATTTATCGGATGTTGGAAAAATGGGAAATAATATGGCTAAAAATGCTGTTCATAAATCTGTTGTAGAAAATGGTAAATGGAAAGAAGCTGTTAGAGCATATATGGCAAATGTGTCTTTTGCAGATGCTTGTGTTGGTCATTTATTAAACGGATTAAAAGAAAGTGAATACACAAAAAATACCATTATTGTTTTAATGGGCGATCATGGCTGGCATTTAGGTGAAAAAGAACATTGGTCTAAAAATGTACTTTGGGAACGTTCTGCAAAAACACCTTTATTAATTTTTGACCCAAGAGATGGAAAAGGAAAAGTAAGTACTTCTTTGGTTTCTTTATTAGATGTTTATCCAACTTTAATAGAAATGGCAAACCTTTCAGAAAAAAATGATTTAGAAGGGAAAAGTATTTATGATTTAGTTAAAAAACCCAATAAAGATGGTAAAGAATATGTATTAACTTCTAAAGATACTGGACTTCATTCTTTAAGAAATAAAAATTATAGATATACAGTTTATAAAGATGGTTTTGAAGAATTATATGACCATAGAAATGACCCTAATGAATGGACAAATATTGCAAGTAAATCTTCCAGTAAAAAGGTTCTAAAAACATTTAGAAAAGAACTTAAAAATATTTTAAAGTAATGAAGAGAAGAGATTTTTTTAAAAAAGGAACAAAAGGAGTTATTGCAGCAAGTCTATTTCCAATTATGGGAGATATTTCTGCGCAAACTTCAATGGGTTCAAATAAGCATTTATTCGAATCTGAAAAAGCTATAAAAAATAAGAAGATAAACCCTATTAGATACAAAGATTTAAATACTGATGTTGCTGTTATTGGAGGCGGAATGTCTGGTATTTGTGCGGCTGTATCTGCTGCAAGAAATGGTGCTAAAGTAGTTTTGGTACAAGACAGACCCGTTTTAGGAGGAAACGCGTCTAGCGAAATGCGAGTTACCGTAAATGGAGTAAAAAATTTAGAAAGAAAAAATAGAATTGAACGTGAAACAGGAATAGTTGAAGAATTATTAATAGAAAATTGGCATCACAATCCACAAGAATCTTATCACGTTTGGGATCACGTTTTATATAATTATGTAGTTCGTGAAAAGAATATCACATTGCTGCTAAACACAACTGCTTTAGATGTAAATTTGGCTGAAAATAAAATTAAATCTGTGATTTGTTTTCAAATGACTACAGAAACGCAATTCACTATAAATGCCCCAATTTTTATTGATTGTTCTGGAGATGGATTAGTAGCTGCAACTGCAGGAGCAGAATTTAGACAAGGTAGAGAAGGAAAAGCAGAGTTTAATGAACAATTTGCACCAGACAAACCAGATGGTTGGGTTATGGGAGACTGTATTATGATGTCTACCAAAAATATGGGAAGACCAGTTCCTTTTCACGCTCCAGATTATGCAATTCCTTTTGATGCAAAAAAAGCACTTACAACTGGACATAGAAAAATTAAGCACGTTAAAGAAGGCTTTTGGTGGGTAGAATTAAGTAGTGATGTAGATATTATTGGAGAAAGAGATGAAATTCGTCATCGGTTATTAGCGCATTTTTATGGCGTTTGGGATTATATTAAAAATTCTGGAGATTTTCCTGAAGCAGAAAATGTGGCTTTAGATTGGATTGGTTCTATTCCTGGGAGAAGAGAATCTCGCAGATTTATGGGAGATTATATTTTAAACGAAAGAGATTTAGTAGAAAATAGACATTTTGATGATGCAATAGCTTTTGGTGGTTGGTCTTTAGATGAACACTGTCCTGGAGGAATAGAAAATTTGGATGAACCAGCAAGTTTTTTCCACGCACGTTTTAAAGAAATATATCAAATTCCTTTTAGATGTTTGTATTCTAAAAATATTTCAAACTTATTATTTGCGGGTAGAAACGTAAGTGTTACACATATGGCACTTTCGTCAACAAGAATTATTGCAACCTGCTGTATGATGGGACAAGCTGCAGGAACAGCTGCTGCAATGTGTGTTGAAAAAGGAATTTCACCAAGAAAATTATATCAGAATAATATCAATGATTTGCAAGAACAATTGTTAAGAGACGATTCTTATTTTCCTTACAGACCAGCAAGAGATAAAAATGATAAAGCAAGAATAGCTAATTTAATTTTTGCTTCTTCTACAAGTTCTGGAGATATTAAAAATCTAACAAATGGTATTGGTAGAGATGTTGCTGATAAAATTAATCACTGGCAATCTGAAGGATTGAATGCAGAAATCCAATTAGAATGGAACAAACCTCAAAAGTTTACAAGTGTAGAGATGAAGTTTGATACCAATTTACATCGTTTAATGATGATGCATAAAAACCCTGCAAAAAATAAAGGACAAGTATTGGCAATTCCACCAGAATTAGTCAAAGATTTAGCTGTAGAAGCTAGAGTAAACGGACAGTGGAAAGAAGTAGGTAAAAAAGAATACAATATGACTAGGTTAGTCAAAGTAAATTTTGATGAAGTAAAAGCAACTGCAATTCGTGTAAAATTGAAAAACACACATGGAAAAGAAAAAATTAGAATGTATGAAGTTCGTTGTTATTAATTTTTAAATGATGATATATATAAAGGTATGTTTTCTCTGTTTTTATTTATTTCAAACTACTAGTTTAGATGCTTTTCAGAAAGATAAAACCAAATTAAAACACACAATTGAAGTTTATCACCCTGGTAAAGAAAATGGGGGTTTACAAAAGCAAGCTTTAATTGAAGTTAAAAATAATGAAGGAAAAACAACAGCATATTATGCAGATGTAGAATCTGTAATTTGTAAAGAAACAGTATGCAAAATTATTTCTGTTCGTTTATTTTGGAATGAATTTGGAGCATATAAAAAATTTATAATTAAAAAAGGTACACAATTAGAAAAGTGGGAAGGTTTACCTTTTACTTTTTTAGATTATCAGAAACTACAAGATATTTTAAGCAATAAAAATTCTCCTTTTAAAGAATTAAAAATCTATGAAGTGGTAAATACACTCGCAACTTCTTCAGATGGTTCTTCTAGTTATGATGGTATTTCTGGAGCCACATCTATTTCGTTAAATGAATATGAAACAATTTTTGGAGCCACTTTAACATGTTATACTTTATGGCATTGGGTTTATGGCTCTATTCGTACAAATATTAGAGATATTACGGGTAATAATTTAAAATCATCAGACTTTATAAAATTACTAAAAAGCAAGAATAAAGAAGATAGAAATTTTGCTTTGGAGCAACTAACATTTCACTTAATTTATGAAGATCAAATTTCGAAAACGATTTTACATCAATATAAAAATGACAAATTATCATTAAAATCTATGTTAAATTATTTTGAAAAAAGCACTGTAAATATT
>JBDNBB010000081.1:0-7720 GCA_039768135.1 Polaribacter sp. | reverse complement strand
TTATACTTTTCAGGTTTTCACTTAGTTTCAATGCAAGGCATTAAAAACATTTTTGATGGATTTATTGTGATGATATTCTTCATAAATTTTTTCCCATTTTTAGTTAACTTTATAAGACTAGCTTATAAATTTATTCAGTCGTTATCTAATTTATTGGCAATTTAATTAAGCGTATTTTACGCTTAATAATAAAGTATATTCTTTTCTTTATTAATTTAAAGTAAAGAAGAATATTAACTGAATTTAGTATGCTTTGTATGGGTATAAGATCATTCTCTTATACCAATAAGTAATATTTTTATAACATATTATTTGACCTCCTATATTTGAGAACGATTGTAAAAGAAAAGATCAAATGACTACAGAAAAAAGAATTTTCATATTTAGAGAGAAAATTCATTTATAATTGAATTCTTTCTAGATTTAAACTTTCTTTTGATAGGGACCTATTTTATAAGTGAGCATTACTCCTCCTCTATAGATTAAAACCTCCCCACTACCATTAAAAGGTCTATAATTTTCTAGTGTTATATCTGTTCTTTCTAATCCATTATACCCTTTGTAATGAGACATAGCATATCCTCCTCCTAGAAATAATTCTAAAGAAAATCGTTTATTCAGAATCTTTTTATAACCAAAAGTTACCCCATGAAAAACAGAACGCCCAGACCTAAAAGCTCCGTCTGCATCTTCTGTTGTAGCATATCTTGGATGAATTATAAAATCATAAGGCTTCTGAATGGTAAACATTCCATACCCAAGATGCGCCCCAATGAACCACTCACTAATAGTAGATTTACTGTACAATCTGTATTCTAAAAAAGTTTGATTAATGTGCAGAGGTGCACCATCTACAGTATCCCAAAAAGAACCGAGAACATCTAATTGTAAGCTGGATTTTTTTCCTACTTGAAATTCTAAACCAATGTTAGGTATACCTACAAGTAGAGCAGGAATATTTGTTTTAAATTCTACTTGACTGTAAACACCTAACGCATAAAACATTGCTAACGATAAAACTATACTCTTTTTCATCTTTTTATTTCAAAAATAACAAAAATGAGCGTGATGTGATTAACAGTTAAAAAATACTTTTAATAAATAAAGTAATCAATGAGCACCGTTTGGGCTACTTATTTTAGTAAACTTTACTATTTTTTTGAATTATTAAATTTGATTAAAAAACTTTTCATAAAGTACTGTTGATTATATTTTTTTCAGATTTCAAATAAATTAGTGAGGTAACTTGTCTTTAAATAATCCATAAAGAAAAGTTCCTAAAATTGAAGCAATAACAACAATTAAAATAGGTGTAAAACCTGCACCGATTAGAGTAAACATTGGACCTGGACAAGCACCGGCTAAAGCCCATCCTAGTCCAAAGATAATTCCGCCAAACATATAGCGACTAAAACTTTTAGCTTTTGGATTAAAGCGAATAGTTTCACCATAAAAGGATTTAATTTTAAACTTTTTGATGAATTGTACCACTATAATACCAATTACTAATGCAGAACCTATAATACCATACATATGAAAAGATTCAAATTTGAACATTTCATAAATGCGAAACCAAGAGGCAGCTTCAGACTTAAACATTGTAATTCCAAAAAGGATTCCGATAAATAAATATATAAGTGTTCTCATTTTTTTAAAATATTAAAGGGAATAAAATATGAATCATTACTAGACCTCCTATAAAAAAGCCAATAACAGCAATAAGCGATGGTAATTGTAAATCGCTTAGACCAGATATTGCATGACCAGAAGTACATCCACCAGCATATCTAGCTCCAAAACCTACAAGAAGACCTCCAATAGCTAAAACTAGAATTGTTTTTAAATTAAGTAAAGATTCCGTTTCAAACAATTCTGTTGGTAAATAGGTTTTGCCAGCACTAGTAAAACCTAACGAGTTCAAATTTTTTATAGTATCAGGGTTGATTGATACAGCCATATCTGCTGTTAAAAAATGAGATCCGATAAATCCTCCTATTATTGCCCCTAATATTACAACTAAGTTCCATTTTTGAGATTTCCAATCAAACTTAAAAAAATCTGTTTTATTACCTGCACCGCAAATCGTGCACATTGTTCGAAGATTAGCAGACATCCCAAAGTTTTTACCTACCATAAGAAGTAAAAACATAATAAAAGCAATCATTGGGCCCGATACATACCAAGGCCAAGGCTCATAAATCCAATTCATATTATATATATTTTATACAAAGAAAAGTTATTAAATTACAAAAGTTGGTAACAACTGTTACAGATTACTAATTCAGAATAAAGGAGCAAGCTAAGATCTTAGAGTAATTTTTTAATTTAGGCAAGCTTTCACAAAACAATTCTAGTAACTCGTATCATCTAACTTCACTTTTCCATTAAATGTTCTGTATAAAAACAAGAAATAACCTGCTAATAGAGGTGAGCCAATACAGACAATTGTTAGCATTATACCTAATGATTTTTGAGATGATGCCGCATTATAAATAGTTACACTGTATTTAGGGTGTATTGTAGACGGTAAAAGTACAGGATATAGTTGAAAAGCTACAAGCATTAAAAGAAAAGCCATCGTTAATGAAGAAAAAACCAAAGCATTCATATATTTCTTCTTAGATGCTAATCTAGGCACATTTGCAATTGCCAAAAGTGCTACTATTGGAAGTATAAATGATATTGGTTTTTCTTTAAAATTTTCTGTAACACCCTTAACAAATATTAAAGTATATAAAGACATTACTGAAAAGCTTACAATAAAAAAGATCATTCCCCTTTTAAGTAAAAAAGTTAGCCTCGCGTGCAAACGCCCTTCGGTTTTTAGTAATAAAAAAATAGCTCCTTGTGTCATAAATAATGCTACAGTGGTAATTCCAACCATTATTGCATAAGGAGATAAAAAATGTAAAAATACTCCACCTTTAAAACTTAAGTTTTCTTCAATTTCAAAACCTTCAATGACATTTCCTAATACTACTCCAAGTAAAAAAGATATTAATATATTAGAGACTGAATATATAATATCCCAAGTTTTTCGCCACCATAACATTTCTTCAGCACTTCTAAATTTTATTGCAGAAGAGCGCAAAACTAACAGTACTAAAAACAACATAAAAGGAACATACATAGAAGACAACATTGTAGCGTACATTACTGGAAAACCAGCAAATAATGCACCACCTCCTATCACAAGAAATACTTGATTTGCATCCCAAAGAGGTCCGATTGCATTAATAGAAATACGTCTACTTAAATCTTTTTTTAAGAATAAGTGCCACGCTCCTGCCCCATAATCAAATCCTTCTAAAATAGCATAACCCGAAAACAATAATCCAACTACTAAAAACCAAAGTGTTGGGTAATCTATACCTAAAAAATATTCCATAGTTAAATGTTTACACTTGTTTTAAAAATTCATTTGGATTCTTAGATTCATCATAAGGACCGTGTTTTATCTTCTTATTCATAGAATATATAAATAATAGAAATAGTATCGTATAGACTATTAAAAATAAAATCAAAGAAAATAAAATTTGATTTGAGGATACCTCTTGAGAAAAGCCTTCACTAGTTTTTAAATGACCATAAACTATCCATGGTTGCCTTCCCATTTCTGCTGCAAACCAACCAACTTGATTCGCTATTTGTGGTAAAATTACCGAAAAAACAAATATATTTAACAGCCATTTTTTGTCAAAAAGTTTTCCACGCCACCACAAGAAACTAGTGTATAAGGTTAAAGCAATAAGAAACATTCCAATAGAAATCATAATATGGTAAAATTGAAATACTGCATTAACCTGACTTGGTCTTTCATCTTCAGGAAATGCATTTAAACCCATAATTGGTTCATCAAAATCTTGATGCACTAAAAAAGATAAACCACCAGGTAACTTAATTCCTTTTACTTCTTGGGTTTTATTATCTACCCAACCAAATAAGTACAAATCTGCAGGAGCAGCCTTTTCATAATGTCCCTCCATAGCTGCTAATTTTGCAGGCTGATTAACCGCAACTCCATCCGCTGAACTATGCCCTGAAATTAGTTGCGTTAAAGAAACTACAGTAGCTATTGTTAATGCAATTTTAAATGCTTTCTTAGAAACCTCGACATATCTTCCTTTTACAAGATAGTAAGCGTGAACACTCAGCACTAAAAAAGCGCCTGCTAAAAAAGCCCCTTGCCATACATGAATAATTCTATCTATACTAGAAGGATTAAAAACCATAGCCCAAAAATCTGTAACTTCTGCTCTAGCATTAAACCCCTCTCCAACAATATGATACCCTGCTGGTGTTTGCTGCCAACTATTGGCTACTACAATCCAAACTGCAGAAAACATAGAACCTAGAAAAACTCCAATTGTAGATATAAAGTGGACTTTTGGGGAAACTCTATTCCAACCAAAAAGTAGCACACCTAAAAAAGCACTTTCTAAACCAAATGCAAATAAACCTTCAGCAGCAAGTGCACTTCCAAAAATATCTCCAACATATCTGGAATAAACAGACCAGTTTGTTCCAAATTCAAACTCCATTATAATTCCTGTAGCTACACCAATACCAAAAGTTATGGCAAATAATTTAAGCCAAAAGCGTGTTAACACCTCATAATGCTTCTGTCCAGTTTTTAAATACATACCTTCAAAAAACACCATTACCAGACCTATACCAATACTTAATGGAGGGTAGATGTAGTGAAAAGCAATTGTAAAAGCAAACTGAATTCTAGCAAGAATTTCTGTATCCATTATATTCAATTATTTGTTTCACAAATATATAAGAACTATTTTTTTTGTTCGGTTACTAAAGTTACACAACACAATAATTTAAGACTAAAATAATGGGATTAAATAACAAACGGATCTCTTTTTCAAAGAGATCCGTTTGTTATTTAATGTAGAAACTTTTATATGTTAAACATTTTGTCCTTTCATCATCTTATTCCAATACAAATACGGAAGCATATATTTTTTAAGCATCCATAATCTCCAATGTTCTTTAGATGAATCTTTAATAAGCAATTGTTTTAGTTTTGGGTCTGGAATAAATTTACCCTGATAATCAAATTCAGCTAAAACCATTTTTCCGTAATCAGTAACTAATGGACAAGATGAATATCCATTATAAGACATTGATCCAATTTTATTTTCTTCCATTAATCTTGCTAAGTTGTCAACTACTATAGGGACCTGTTTTCTAATTGCAGCTCCTGTCTTTGCTGTTGGTAAGGCTGCAACGTCTCCTAATCCAAAAATATTTGAGAATTTATTATGTTGCATAGTGTGATGATCTACATCCAACCAACCTGCATCATTTACCAAGTTAGATTGCTTTACAAATTTTGGAGCAACAGAGGGTGGCGCTGTATGAAGCATATCAAAATGAATACCATAACGACCATCTTTTACAGTTACTTTAGCATCTTTATAATTGTATTGAAATTTTTCATCTAGATGTTTATTCTCATCATCTCCGGACATTACTACACAACCACCTGCTTCTATATCTTTTGTCAATTCATACCAAGCAATTTGATTTTCTCCATCGACCTCTACTAATTTATGATTGAACCTAAGGTTAATATCTTTACGATCTACCACTTCCATTAGGGTATTTGCAATTTCTTTTGTACCAAATATTACAGTACCTGCAGTTGCAAAAATAACTTTAGTGTTCAATTTTATTTTACTTTTACCCCAATAATCTTCTGCTAAATACATGATTTTTTGTGGTGCTCCACCACATTTTATTGGTGTAGCCGGTTGTGTAAAAAGAGCGGTACCACCTTTAAAGTTTTTTACAACATCCCAAGTATGTTTTGGATCTGTGTAATTACTACATACAACACCTTTATCAATAGCTTCTCCTAAACCTGGAACTAAACTAAAATCATAAGCAAGTCCAGGAGCTACAACTAGGTAGTCATAAGTTATCTCTCCGTTTTTATCTGTAAAAACAGTATTGTTATTTGCATCAAAACCTTTGGCTTTATCTTGTATCCATTGAGCTCCTTTAGGTATTATAGATGACATTGGTCTTCCTGTCTTATCAAAATTATACGTTCCTGCCCCAACAAGTGTCCAGGCTGGTTGATAATAATGAGTATCTGATGGCTCTATAATAGCGATACTACTAGATTTCTTTTGCTTTAGAAGTTGCGCTGCTGTCATAATCCCTGCAGTACCACCTCCAATGATTAACACTTGATAATGATTTTTCATTTTACTATTAATTTATTGAATGTATAAATTTAGTGATTGAAAACATATAATAATGTAACACAAGTTACATAAGAGTATGTAATACGTTTTAATTTTTAGATTATCTTATCATAACCTTAAACCAACTCCTAAACCTATACTCCAAGAAGCATACCCATCAAAACGCTGATCTAAAAAGAAACTAGGTAAAAGATAAAAAGAGTCAGTAATATCTTTTTCATATTCAAAACCTAATCGTAAAAGGTAGAAAGATTCTTCTTTTTCTAATTCAATACCTGGTCCTACAGTTACTACAAAACCACCACCAAATTGATACAATGCATCTAGTGTAAGTACTATTGGATTAACTCTTTCTATTTTTTCATCGTTAGAATTGCGTATAATAAACGTTTCAATTTCTATATCATTATGGAAACCAATTCCCCATTTGTGATTAAACCAATACTCTACATCTAATCCCCAAGAAGGCACAAACACATTATCGATACCTTCTGTATTAATGAGTGTATGACCGATAATTCCTGCAATTCTAAATCCACGCGCATTGTCATGCTTTTTCGAATATTTTTGGGCATTGAATTGATTTATTACAACTAAAATTAATATTAGTGTAATCTTAATTTTACTCATTTTATATTTTGTAAATTAATGAGGTTTCCCAAATTTGATTATTAATAAATAAATCACCTCTTTTTAGATAGATATCATGATAACCAGATCGTATTTTTATATGCTTGCTTGGGTAAAAACTAAAACCGATAAAGATCCAGTTTTGATCTAGTTTTTCTGTCCTAAGGCCATTACCTAAGTCTAAATGTACTTCGTCATATAGTACTAGTTCCAGAACCTGATTTGAACTTAAAGTTGTTAAGGGAACTGTTATTTGGAACTTATATCTAAAGCGGTTTCTATACTTAAGCCCTTCTTTAATATAAATGTTAGGTGCTATTTCTACAATATTTTGCTGAAACCGTTCCTCAAAGCGTAATCTATGTTCAAAGGAAAACTCAGAGAATTTATGTTTTATACTAAGCTGTTGAAAAATATTATTTTCTATAGCATCAATAGGAGTGCTATACTCTGAATAATTATAATTTTTTATATAGCTATATCCTACAGCAAGGTCTAGGTCATTCTCAAATTTATAATGTACAAAAGGCCTTACTATAAACTGTTCCCAATCTTTTAAAAAATTAGTCCTTCTGAAATGAAGTTCTGTGCTTAAAGACCACTTATCATTTAGTTTTTTATGAATATTAATTGTATTCCATACGCTATTATGAGTATTGTTTTCTTGAGAAAAACTTTTAGAAACAATAAGCAATACTAAAATAGTTATAAGTAATTGCCTCATTTTAAACAACTAAATCATTACTTTTTAAAATATCTAAAAATTTAATTATTGAGGTAATTCTATATCTCCAGTCCAGGCAAGCATTCCACCCAATAAATTAAAAATAGTGTTTACACCTGCTTTTTTAAAGATTTTACAT